>CAZHWV010000037.1:0-31487 GCA_964536185.1 uncultured Anaerolinea sp.
GAAGGATGACTTTTTGGGAAT
Source organism: uncultured Anaerolinea sp. (assembly GCA_964536185.1). Taxonomy (GTDB): domain Bacteria; phylum Chloroflexota; class Anaerolineae; order Anaerolineales; family Villigracilaceae; genus UBA5195. The sequence continues at coordinate 22 of CAZHWV010000037.1, forward strand.
GATCTCGCATGAAATCCGCACCCCGGCCAACGGAATTCTGGGGATCGGTGAACTGATCATTGACCTATGCCCTGAATCGGATGAATGCAGCCAATTAAGCGTTGGATTCCGCGAGAGCAGCCTGCGTTTGCGCAACCTGATTGAGGATGCAAACTTGATCGCCAACCTGGATGAGCTGAATCTGCACACAAACACGTCCCTTTCCTTGGCGACAATGCTCGCCCGGCTGCGCGCCAGCCTGGCGGGACTGCTGCAGGTGTCGATGGAGGCGAGTTTCCCGCTGGAGACCGTGTTCGTCCAGGGCGATCAGAGCCTGCTGCAGCGCGCCCTGGAAAACATGCTGCGCCTGGCAGCCGCTTTCTCCCTGGATAAGCAGCGGGTTGCCATGACCGGCAGGCTGGAGGCGCGAAGCCTGCGGCTGCATCTCGATTTGCAGGCCCTGCCACTCTCAGAGGCGGCGCTTGCCAGCTTTTTCGAGATCGAATCCCAGGTACGCTTCGCCTCAGCGGCGGAACCGTTGGGACTGGCGCCGATTGTGGCCCACAAAATCATCTGCGCATTGGGCGGCGAGCTGAGCCTGGTCAAAGGGGCAGGCAGGAGCGGTTCTTTGGAAGTCATGCTGCTGCGGGAGCCGGACGAAAAACAGCATGCCTGAGAGAGACCTTTCCAACGCAGGCGAAAACCTCTTGACCAGGAAACCCAGCATCATGATCGTGGATGATGTGGCTGTCAACCTGGAACTGTTGGCTGCGCTGCTCAAGAAGCGCGGCTATGAGCCGCGCCCGGTGCCGAGTGGCAAGCTGGCCCTGTTAGCGGCCCGGGCTGATCCACCTGACCTGCTCCTGCTGGATATGAATATGCCGGAGATGAACGGGGATGAGGTTTGCAAGCGGTTCAAGGCCGACGCAGCGCTGAAAGACATTCCGGTGCTTTTTATCAGCGCGATGACCGAGGTAGCCGACAAGGTCAAGGCTTTTTCTGTGGGCGCCGTGGATTACGTGACCAAGCCCTTTCAGTTCGATGAGGTTTTTGCTCGGGTGGAGACGCACCTGCGCCTGCGCAGGCTGCAGCTCGAAGTGGAACAATATAATCTACGCCTGGAAGACCTGGTCAAGGAAAAGGTCGCCGAGATATCCCGTTCGCAGCTGGCGACCATTGTCGCGTTGGCCAAGCTGTCAGAATCCCGGGATGATATCACCGGGTCGCACATCGAGCGCACGCAAGTCTTTTGCAAGGTACTGGCTGAAAAGCTGCGCGAAACTTCCGATTATGCGGGCAGCATTGATGATACGTTTATCGAAAATATCTACCAGGCTGCAGCCCTGCATGACATCGGCAAGGTCGGCATTCCTGACCATATCCTTTTGAAGCCTGCCCGGCTTTTGCCGGAAGAGTTCGCGATCATGAAGACGCACACGCTGATCGGCGCCAACAGCCTGCGAAATGCGTTTGAGCAATATCCGCAGAATGAGCTGTTAAAAATGGGGATAGCCATTGCGCGCTCTCACCATGAGCGCTGGGACGGCAGCGGCTATCCGGATGGGTTGGCGGGCGAGCAGATCCCGCTCGCGGCGCGGATCATGGCTATCGCTGATGTGTATGATGCCTTGCGCTCCGAACGCCCTTACAAACTGGCCTTCACCCACGAGGCAAGCCTGAAGAACATTTTAGAGGGCAGCGGGTGGCATTTTGACCCGGCGATGATGGCGGCTTTCATGGCAGTCGAGGCCAAATTTGCCGAGATCCGCCAGCTGATGGAGAGTAATCTCAATTGATAACTGCTCAGTAACCTTAAATCATCATTATGGGGGAATTCAGCGTCAAACCCCACTTGCCAGGTCGTTGCAGGTTGCAGCATAACCGGTCTCAACAAATGTTGACAACATTTGTTGAGACCGGTTATGCAAACTGTTGTCAATTGTTCAACGCTGCACGGATGATGAAACGATCATTTTGGGATATGCTAAGAGGGAGAAAACAGCGGCAAGTTTATAGATATCGAGGAGCGCGCCATGCCTGTGTTTGCAAATGATACGGCTGAATCAAAGATCGATAAGACCAAAATTCTGGTGATCGATGACAACGCCAATTTTTTGTTTGGGCTATCCAGGACACTGATCAAGGCTGATTTTAACGTCATCTCGGCGCCGGATGGCATATATGGCATTCAGAAAGCGGAAGCCGAGCAGCCCGACCTGATCCTTTTGGATGTGAATATGCCCAAGATGACCGGCTTTCAGGTTAAGATGATTTTGAATAGACTGCCAAGCACCCAGCTTATCCCGATTGTATTTCTGACGGCGCTGAATGACCGGGCCAATATATTGAACGGGTTAAAGTTAGCCGAAGATTATATTACCAAGCCGGTGGATCCCGAGGTCCTGATCCTCAGGTTGAAAACAGTTTTACGCAAGGTAGCAATTGGCCGTCACCTGATTGAGAGTGAAGCGCAAACCAATCGCATTACAGATGCAAAATTGCAGATCTGGGGAGAGTCGGTTGAATTATACGATTCAGGCACAGCCGGGCATACCCTGCGGGTCGTGCGTTGGGCGGTTGCCCTGGGAAGGTCGCTGGGGTTGAAGGCTGAGGCTTTGGAGAATATCCGCAAAGGCGCGTTAATCCACGATATTGGCAAGTTAGCCATTCCTGAGTGTATTCTGAATAAACCCGGTCCACTTACCCCGGATGAATGGAAAATCATGCGTAACCACCCTATGTATGGGTATGAAATGGTATCTCGGAACGAAAGCCTGCGTCCATTTGTCGATATTGTCCATTACCATCACGAGCGTTGGGATGGACTGGGCTACCCCGATCGACTCAGCCGGGAAGAAATTCCCCTGGCCGCGCGAATTTTTAGCCTGGTGGATGTCTTTGATATCTTGCTCTCAAACCGGCCCTATCGAGACGCGGTCAATGAAACCGAGGTGAAAGAACTGATTAAAGCTGGGGGTGGAAATCAATTTGACCCCTACATCGCGGATCATTTTTTGGCTAATTTTGAGGCGCTACAAGCAGAGGTGGCGAATGAATACTTCGAAGACAATTTTAGTCATTGATGATGACAAAAAGTTCTTATTTGGACTGGTGGCGGCGCTGCGCCGGGATGGTTTTCAGGTCTTGAGCGCTGCCAGCGGAAGCGAAGGGATGTCAACCATTCGAGAAGCAAAACCAGATATGATCCTGTGCGATGTGATGATGCCGCCGCCCAACGGCATCCAGCTAAAAAAAGAGCTGGCAAAAGATGCGCAGCTCGGTCAAATCCCCTTCTTTTTTTTAACTGCGCGCGTAGGACTGGCGGATAAATTGGTCGGCCTGGAAAGTGGAGCCGATGGCTACATCACGAAACCTTTTGATGTAGGCGAGTTATTGGTGCGCATCCGATCTGTCTTGCGCCGGGACGAATTTGGTCATCAGCGCGGGATCCAGGAAAGCCTGGCCGACCTGGATAAACTGCGGAGCAGCATTTCATCCAATTTAAACCAGGAGATGCGCACACCTTTGACGATCATCCTGGCGACCCTGGAATTGATCCTGCGAGAAAAATATTCCCAGGCGGATGATCTGGGCCGTTATATTCATTTAGCCAGCAGCAGCGCCTACCGGATGAAATTTCTGACTGAGGACCTGGAAATGTTACATGAAATTGATCAGGGAAACCTGGTTTTTCAGGCGCAGACAATCGATCTTACTTTGCAACTCCAAAATCCGATTAATCCGATCCAGATAATGTGGGCGAAGAAACAATTGGATATCCAGCTTACGATCCATCCACAGGTGGTTCTCTTTGCCCCTCGGGATCAATTCAGCCATATTCTTGCCCATCTGGTCGACAATGCCTGTAAATTCAGCCCGGAAAAGGGCAGAGTGGTCGTCTCGGTCCAGCCCAATGCGCAGGGAGGCTGTTACCTGGAAGTGACCAATGCCGGCACGGCGATCCCCGTCGAGCTGCGCGAAAAGGTGTTTGAGCGCTTTTACCAGGTCAGCCAGGATGCTGGTGGATTGGGTGTAGGGCTGACGATTGCGCGGGCTTTCGCGCGCGCCTGGGGCGGAGATGTCCAGGTTTTAGATAGTCCGACCGGCTGCCGGGTGCGCATGGTGTTACCAGCCGCAAGCCAGGATTAGTGTTTCGTGAGTGGAGAAAAAATGGCCGACATCCTTTTGATTGATGATAATCGTAATTTTGGTTTTGGCCTTGCCGGGAATTTGCGCAGAGCAGGCTTCAGTGTAAGAGTCGTTTGTGACGGAGCAGAAGGGGTACGGCTGGCCACCGAATTGCGCCCGGGGTTGATCTTGTGTGATTTAAAAATGCCGGCGCCGGATGGTATGGAAATCAAGCGGATGCTCAACGCAGAAAAAGCCACTGCAGATATTCCCTTTGTTTTTCTTTCGGCAGCCTCAGATCCGGCGATTAAAAGCAGCGGCTTGAGCCTGGGAGCCGAGGACTATATTACCAAATCAGTCGATCTCCTTGAATTGGTCGCTCGTATCCATGCAATTCTCAGGCGCAAGGAAAAAGTTGATCTACTGGCCAGACAGGAAGTCCGGCAGTTGTTAGAAAACCTGAGCACCTCTTTACCGATACACACCAGCCACCATTTTCGCACGAACCTGGGAATCTTACTTTTATCCCTGGAAATGCTGGCCAAGAACCAGGCGCCCAACGACCAGTACCTGGAATATGCGCGCAACAGCGCTTATCGAATAAAGACCTGGATGGAAACCTTGATCTGGCTGAACGAGTTTGATCTGGGTTGCGAGGCGATCATGGATGAAGAGCTAGATCTTGAATCTGCTTTCAGGCTGCCTATCCAGGAGGTCGTCGATATTTGGCATGAGAAAAACCTTCAGATCGATCTTCAGGTCGATTATGGCATCGTGGTCTTCGCCCCGGCGCGCGCGTTTACCCAGGCTGTCTGTCACCTGGTGGATAATGCCTGTAAATTCAGCCCGGAAGGCGGGCAGGTAAAAATCCATCTGCAGGCGAATGGCTTGATCGGCAGCCAGCTAACCGTGCAAGATCAGGGACCAGGCATCCCGAAGGAAATGCGCAAGATTGTTTTCGAGCGTTTTTTCCAGATTCACGATGATCGAGGGCTGCCTGAAAACCACGGAATGGGATTAGGTCTGTATATGGCCCAGGCTTTTGCCAGGACTCAGGGTGGCGACGTCCATATTTTGGAGTCTGACTCGGGCTGTTGGGTGCAGATGAAACTGAGGAATAAACCGTATTGCCCCTAACCCGGACAAGCAGCGCAATCTGTGGACCCAATCACCAAGGGACTTAAAACATGTCCTGGGCTCTCGCAACCAGCCAAACAGGAACAAGGAGTTATCAATGACAAACTCGACCAGCTCAATCCGGGAAATGGAACTACCCCAATCAGCATTTTTGGATAGCCTGCAGCGCGACCTGGTAAACTTTCTACCAGAATCGATCATTATTCTCGACGAAGCCATGCAGATTGTCTATATCAATCCGTTTGCCGAGTGCATGTTTGGCTACCCGGCAGTGGAAGTGCTGGGTCAAAAACTGGATATTTTTCTGCCAGGTCAATATATCGGGGATCACCCCGATCAGTTTATCAATTTCCTGGTGGGAGAAAACGGTGCCTGCCGGCTGAAAGAGAACTGGTTGGTTCACGGTAAACATCGCCAGGGTTATTTAATCTCGTTGGAAATGACCATTACCTCGCGAAAATATCAAGACCAGGAATATATTATCTGTATACCCCGCGATAACAGCGTTCATCTGGCCAATAAACAGGCGTTGCGAGAAAGTGAACAGCGCTACCGGGGCATGATTGATTCGCAAACCACCCTCGTCGTGCGTCTGGACCGGGAAGGCCGCTTCCTTTTTGCCAACGAAGCCTACTGCCAGATGTTTGGGAAAAACCTGGATGACTTGATCGGCCAATCATTTGCGCCCCTGGTGCACCCTGATGATCTGCCGAAAACATTGGAAGCCATGCAGGCTTTGGAAACCCCCCCGTATCGGATCAATATTGAACAGCGCGCCCTGACTTCAAAGGGCTGGCGTTGGCTTGCCTGGGAAGACAGTCTGTTCCAGGATCCATCCAGGGGCATTTATGAAATCCAGGCGGTGGGGGTGGATATCACCGAGCATAAGGACAATCAAGCTGAGTTATCCAATAAAATTGCGCAGCTCTCGGCTTTATTAAATTCTATCCCGGATATCATCTTTTTCAAGGATGCGCAGGGCGCTTACCAGGGATGCAACGCTGAATTTGCCCGCCTGGTTGGCAAGCCGCTTGAAGAAATTGTGCAAAAAACCGATTACGATTTGTTTGACCGGGAAAACGCAGATTTTTTCCGGGAACAGGATCGCCAGATGCTGGAGCAGGGCAAACAGCGCCAAAACGAAGAGTGGATTAAATATCCAGACGGTGAACAAGTTCTCCTGGATACCCTGAAAGCGCCCATGCTGGATATGCAGGGTAGAGCTATTGGCATCATCGGGATCAGCCGCGATATCACCGCCCGAAAAAAGATGGAAGAGGTTGCCGTAATCGAGCGGAATTTGGCCATCATCCTGGCCCAGAAATCCGACCTGGAGGAGGCCCTGCCGCTCTGCCTGGATTTGGCCCTGCAATTCTCCGAAATGGACTGTGGGGGGATTTACCTGCTGGATCGTCAAAAGCAGGAATTGGTTTTAATGACCCACAAGGGCCTCTCGGATGCATTTGTAGCCCAGGCCAGTAAAATTAAAAACGGATCTGAGCGCTATCGCCTGGCGCTGAGCGGCGCTCCGCTGTACCAACCCTATCGCGAACTACCGACCAAAAAAAATCCAAGCGCACTGGCCGAAGGGCTGCATGCTTCCGCGATCATTCCGGCGCGATTTAATGATGAAGTCATCGCCTGTATCAATGTCGCCTCGCACAGGCTGGATGACATCCCTGGTTATCGCCGCCGGGCCCTGGAGAATCTGGCCAATCAAATTGGAAGTATGATCGGGCGTTTTCAAGCCCAGGCCGAACTGGCAGAAAGCCAGCAAGAGCTGCAAAGCATGTTTAATTCGTTACAGGATTATGTTTTTGTTCTGGATGATCAGGGCTGCATCCTCCAGGTCAATCAAAAGGTGATGGATAACCTGGGTTATTCAAGGGCTGAATTGGTTGGGAGCAGCGTCCTGATGACGCATCCGCCTGAGCAGCATGTGACTGCCTGGCAAATCGTGCAGGACATGCTCGCTGGATTGATGGATACTTGCCCGTTGGATTTACAAAGAAAAGATGGTTCTCTGATCCCGGTCGAAACCAAGGTGGCCCGTGGGCGCTGGGGCAACCGTGAGGCGTTGATTGGGGTCAGCCGCGATATTAGCGAGCGCAAGGCTGCCGACGAAGCCCGGCTGAAACAGGCCCGGCTGTTGGAGTACCGCCACAAATTTGAAGAAACCCTGACCTCCATTTCAACACGTTTTATCAACCTGCCTTCTGCGGAAATCAACCCGGAAATTAATCACGTGTTGAAGCAGATTGGTGAATTTGAACAAGTCGATCGTAGTTACGTGTTCCTGGTCGACCAGGCTGCGGCCCAGATGACCAATACTCACGAGTGGTGCCCGGTGGGAATCGAGAGCCAAATCGATCAGTTACAGGATATCCCAACCAGTATTTTCCCGTGGTGGCTGGAAAAATTGGAAAAGCTGGAGGAAGTGTACATTCCGGTTGTTTGCGAAATGCCAGCCGAGGCGCAAGCCGAACGGGAATTACTGGAGCAACAGTCCATTCAATCGGTGCTGGTGGTGCCGCTGGTGGCAAATAACCGCATGGTTGGTTTTTTAGGCTTTGATTCGGTGAAGAAACAACGGTTGTGGTCGCCGGATAGTATTTTATTGATCAAGATGGTTGGCGATATTTTATCCAATGCCTTGATGCGTTTCAAAATGCAAAGTGATCTGATGCAAAGTGAAAGCCGGAATACCGCTTTGCTCAGCGCAGTTCCAGATATGATTTTCCGCATCCGGCGCGATGGGGTCTTCCTGGACTACAAGGCCAGTTCGCCTGACTTCCTGGCAGTTTCAGGCGAACAGATCAAAGGAGCTTCGCTCAGCAGTATCTTGCCTGAGGCGCTCACCAGCGAAGCCATGGTCTTAATCGAACAGGCCTTGCAAACCCAAGAGATCCAATCCATGGAATACACGCTCAAAATTGGCGACGCCGCGCATGTATTCGAAGCGCGCTTTAAGGACAGCGGCGAAGATGAGGTGACCGCCATCGTTCGCGAAATCAGCGACCGGGCTCGTTTGGAACAAATGAAGTCCGATTTTATCAACCAGGCCACGCATGAACTGCGCACTCCGATCGCCACCATGCTCTTGATGGTCAACCTGATCGACGGTGACTCAACTGCTGAAGAGTTTCAACAATACTGGGATGTATTGAAGAGCGAGCTGAGCCGCGAACAGCTGCTGGTCGAAAATCTGCTGAGCGCGGGCAGATTGGAAAAAAATCAGGTCGATTTGCATTTCCGTTTTATGGATATTACTGAAATTTTGAAACAAACGCTCCGCCAACTGGAACTGCCTGCCCGAGAAAAAAATATACTTTTATCGCTGCAAATCACGGAGACGCTGGATGAAGGCGTATATATCCTCAATGTCGATGAAAACGCTTTAAGCCAGGTGTTTGTGAACTTACTGGGAAATGCGATCAAGTTTACGCCTGCGGGCGGTCAGGTCAATATCGGCTTGAGGAGTTTGAATTTGGGTGTTGAAGTTTCCATCCGGGATTCGGGCATCGGTATTCCGAGCGAGGATATCCCGCTGTTGTTCAACCGTTTTTTCAGAGGCAGCAACGCCGTTCAGGATGAAATCCCGGGCACAGGCATTGGCTTATTCATTGTGCGCTCGATCCTGGAAAAGCACAGCGGCAGCATTAAGGCGCACAGTACATTAGGCCAGGGTTCGCAATTTGACGTTTGGCTGCCGGTCGATCAGACGTAAAGCGGGTAGCGGCTGGTTTTTCTGATCAATTATCTGTGACGAGTGACGATCGGGGAGCGCAGCTTCCTGATCCATCAGACCGTATCTGGATTGGCGCATAGTTACGAGAGCAGGTGTATATGCTGGAACAAGACAAGGTTGAAAAAACCACTGAATCAAAATTTAATTCGACCTGGCTGCCGTTCCTGGCAGCCGGGTTGGTATTCACCATTTTTGGGTTATTCGTCTGGACGTTCAATAAACTTGAATATCACCAATTTCCCGCATGGGTCCTGTTTTTTGGGTTGCTGATCTCGGTTCTGGTGGCTTTCTTGGTGCGCTTATACCAGAGAGCCAACTCAGCAGCCTTGCAAGTCCTGGCTGCCCGGACAGCCCTGGATAACGAACTTCAGGAGCACCAACATACGGCGGGGCAACTTCTCTTTACCATAAAGCGCCTGGAAATGGCCACGCAGGTCGGCGGCATCGGCGTCTGGACCTGGCATGTAGCGACCAATTCGCTGATCTGGAACGAGCGCATGTACGCTCTTTACGGGTTGGCTTCCGGCGCCACCTTGTCCTACGTGAACTGGCTCAGCGCGGTGCATCCCGAGGATCTCCCGGCTACCGAGGCGATGCTGCAAGACGCCGTGCATGGCAATGGGCTTTTCAAAACCGAGTTTCGTATCTTGCTGCCTTCCGGGGCTGTGCGCTACATCGCCGCGGCGGCCAGTGTGGAAAGAGATTACGCTGGCCGGCCCATGCGGGTGAACGGCATCAACTGGGATATCACCGAGCTGAAGGAGACGGAAATTCGCCTCAGGGAGCGGGTGAAAGAACTGACCTGCCTGAACGCGGTGGAACGCTTGATTGCAAACCAGGCTATCCCGGAAGCTGAACTTTGCCAGCAGGCGCTTGAACACCTGGCGCTGGCCCAGTCAAACCGGAATGCCGCGGCAAGGATTGAATTGAACGGCAGCTGCTACCAGACTGCGAATTACAGCGAAGCGCAGCTCCCCTTCCTGACTGCTCCCATCCTGTTCAATGCTCAGAAATGCGGACAGGTAACGGTTTATTGCCAGGAAGCCGCGCCGATCGTGTGGCCTGAGGAGCAAAATTTGCTGGATAACATCGCCGGCCGGCTGGGGCTCTGGCAGGAACAGAAAAACTCAGCGAATGAAGCCAGAAAACTGTACCAGGCGGTGGTCCAAAGCCCTGTATCGATTGTGATCACAGATACCGCCGGAAATATTGAATATGCTAACCCCTGCTTTACGGCGTTGACCGGCTATAGCTTGGAAGAAGCCGTTGGGCAGAACCCGCGCATTCTAAATTCCGGCGACACGCCCCGGGAAGTGTTTCAAGAGCTGTGGGAAACGATTTTGGCGGGCAATGTCTGGCAGGGTCAGTTTTGCAACCGCAAGAAAAATGGTGAACTCTTCCTGGAAAAGGCCACTGTTTCAGCGATCAAGGATGAAACCGGGACGATCATCAATTTTCTGGCCGTCAAGCAAGACATCACTGAACAGGTAGCCATTGATAAAAAGATGCGCCAGCTCGCAGAAAACAATCAGGCATTGCTCCACGCAATTCCGGACTTGATCTTCCGTGTTGGGCGAGATGCCACCATCCTGGATTACCGCGCAAATTCAACCGATATCCTGGATGTTCCCCAAGAAAAAATAATTGGATCTGCGCTCAACATGTACCTGGACAATCCAGGAGCAGTCAAAGCCTGCATTGAGCGGGCTTTGCAAAGCGGGCAGGTACAATCGATCCGAACCAATCTAAAAGTTGGCGATGCCACCCACGTCCTTGAAGCGCGGTTCAAGAGCAGCGGGGAGGAGGAGGCCATTGCAATTATTCGAGATGTCAGTCAAGAAACCCGGTTGGAAGAAATGAAATCAGAGTTTATCATCCGGACGACCCACGAATTAAGAGCGCCGATTGCCACCTTGCTGCTGATGGTCAGCTTGATTGAAAATCAACCGAGCAAGGAAGAATATGACCAGTATTGGAATATATTAAAAGGCGAAATAAACCGTGAGCGCCATCTGGTTGATGATTTTTTGGATACGGGCCGCCTGGAAAGCGCACAGTTCCAATTTTCCCTTGACTCCATCAGGATCGATGAATTAATCAAACAGGTCATGGAGAAGCTTGAATATTCAGCCAGAGATAAAAATATCTCGCTCAGCCTTGAAACCAACGCGGAAGAGGCCAAAACTCCGCTGGTGGTCAGGGTAGATAAAGTTGCCCTGGCCCAGGCGCTGGGTAATCTGCTCGATAATGCGATTAAATTTACGCCTTTGGGCGGCAAAGTGCATATTCGCGCGCAAAAATTAGATTCTTGCGCGCAGATCTCAATCATCGACACGGGCATCGGGATCCCAAGCGAGGATCTGCCACTCTTATTCAACCGGTTCTTCCGCGGCTCGAACGGCATTGAAGAAGAAATCCAGGGGGTGGGCCTGGGCTTATACATTGTTCGTTCGATCCTGGAAAAGCACGCCGGCAGCATCCAGGTTCAGAGTACATTGGGCCAGGGTTCTCAATTCGATATCTGGCTGCCGCTTGAGGCCGAAGGTTAGCGCGGGCTGAACAGTTACTCAGCAAGACTGAATAACCTTTCAAAAGAGCAATTCCTAAAAACCAGAACATATAGTATCCTGTTGTTGGTGATCTGTTCAAAGAATCTGTTTTTTTCAAAAGCCTTGGCAGGCAGCGGAGAACAGGTAGCGAGGCAAGAGGTTTTATATGAAAATTCTGGTGATTGATGATGATGAGATTGCCCTGGCGGTGGCCAGGCGCATCTTAGAGAATGAGCGCTACGAAGTGGAGCTTGCCGGAGATGGCGAAGCTGCGCTGGAAATTCTGCGCTCCACGGATATTCAGATCGTGATCTCCGACTGGAATATGCCCAAAATCACGGGCATCGATCTCTGCCACAGCCTGAGAGCTGCCCCCGCAGCCAGGTATATCTACATCATTTTGGTAACTGCGCGCAGCAGCAAGGAAGACATGCTGCTTGGGCTGTCGGCGGGCGCGGATGATTTTATTTCCAAGCCCTTCGAGCCGGCTGAGCTGCTCGTGCGCGTGCACAATGCTGAGCGGGTGTTGGCCATGGAAATGGATCTGCGCCAAAGCGAAAGGCGCAATGCAGCCTTGCTCAGCGCTGTGCCGGATATGATGTTCCGCATCCGGCGGGACGGGGTCTTCCTGGACTACAAGGCAAGTAACCCGGGCTTATTGGTTGTCCCTGGCGAGCAGATTGTCGGAGCTTCGATCGGCGCGATCATGCCCGAGGCACTCGTCGAAAAAATCATGAACTGTATTGAACAGGCTCTGACTACCAAAGAGATGCAAACTTTGGAATACACGCTCAAAATTGGCGACGCCGCGCATGTATTCGAAGCGCGCTTTAAGGATAGCGGCATAGATGAGGTGACGGCCATCGTTCGCGAAATCAGCGACCGGGCTCGTTTGGAACAAATGAAATCTGACTTTATCAACCGGGCGACGCATGAACTGCGCACCCCGATCGCCACCATGCTCTTGATGGTTAACCTGATCGACGGCGACGCAACGGCTGAAGAGTTTACGGAATATTGGAATGTATTGAAGAGCGAGCTGAGCCGCGAACGACTGCTGGTCGAAGATCTGCTGAGCGCGGGCCGGCTGGAAAATAATCAATTCCCGGTTCACTTCCGCTTTATTGATGTCACTGAAATTTTGAAAATAACGATCCGTCAACTTGAACTGCTGGCCAAGGAAAGAAATATACGCATTGGGCTGCAAGTAAGCGATGATCAGGATGTAACCTCCCACTTCATCAATGGCGATGAAAATGGCTTGACCCAGGTGTTTGTGAACTTAGTGGGCAATGCGATTAAATTTTCACCGGCGGGCGGTCAGGTCAATATCGGCCTGAGGAGCTTGAATTCGGGTCTTGCAGTTACCATCCAGGATTCTGGCATCGGTATTCCGAGCGAGGATATCCCCCTGCTGTTCAATCGTTTTTTCAGAGGCAGCAACGCCATTGAGAATGAAATCCCGGGCACAGGCATTGGTTTATTCATTGTTCGTTCGATCCTGGAAAAGCACAAAGGCAGCATCAAGGTACACAGCGAATTGGGCCATGGTTCACAGTTCGACATCTGGCTGCCGCTTAATCATCAGGAAGCGTAAAGGATTGCACAAATGCGAAAGATCTTATGCGCTTATTATTTGTAGCCGATGGTCGCTCAGCAACTGCCCTGAACTGGATTCGGCATTTCGTTGATCGCGGGGATGAAGTTTTCCTGGCCTCTACGTTCGCCTGCCAGCCGGACTTGAAGCTCAGTGGGTTGGAGTTTGTGCCGGTGGCGTTTTCGGGGGTTAAGTCTACATCGCGGGCCTCCACGCAGGCGCGCAGCGGACTATGGGGCGCTTCCAGCCTGCAATTGCGCACCCGGCTGCGCCAGTGGCTTGGCCCGCTGACCATTTCACGCGCGGCCAGCCGCCTGCGCGGCATGCTCGAACGCACCCGGCCAGATCTGGTGCATGCCATGCGCATCCCATATGAAGGTATGCTGGCTGCAGATGCGGCTGGCCTGGCGCCGTTGTTGGTCTCGGTCTGGGGCAACGATTTCACCTTGCACGCGCCGGCGACTGCGATGATGCGCTATTACACCCAATGGACACTCAAAGTTGCCGAGGCGCTGCACACGGATTGCCAGCGCGATATTCGCCTGGGACGGAAATGGGGGTTTTCGGTTGAGAAACCCAGCCTGGTTCTGCCGGGCAGCGGCGGCGTCCGTTCGCAGGTTTTTTTCCCGGCCAGAACAGCCAGCGAAAAAGTACAGGTGGTCAACCCGCGCGGGTTCCGCGCTTATGTTTGCAACGAGTCCTTCTTTAAGGCCATTCCACTGGTCCTGAAGGAAAGACCAGAAGCGCGTTTCGTCTGCCCGGCCATGGCCGGGGAACGCCAGGTACTTGAATGGATTGACAAATTGGGCATTGGCGCGGCTGTCGACCTGTTGCCCGCCTGTACACAGCTGGAATTGGCCACGCTATTCAGGTCCGCGCAAGTGGTGGTTTCGCCGACCACCCATGATGGCACACCCAACAGCCTGCTCGAAGGGCTGGCTTGCGGATGCTTCCCCGTGGCGGGCGACCTGGAGTCGATCCGCGAGTGGATCACACCGGAAAAAAATGGCCTGCTGGTCGATGCAACCAGTCCGCGGGAGCTGGCGACGGCTATCTTGCGCGGGTTAAATGAGCCAGCCTTGCGCAACCAGGCTGCCGAAATTAACGCGGCCATGATCGCCGAGAGGGCTGAATATGGGCGCAACATGGACAGGGCGGCAGATTTTTATAAAAAGCTCACGAGTAGTAGCACTTGAAGATGCGGTCATAAATTGCCAGAAGGAGTTTTTTGACCGGCGCAAAATTGACAAAGCGCTGGAAGAGTGATCTCCGGCTGGATTGGGCCGGCTGGCTGACATGCAGGTGCAGGTAGTCGGTGGTATTCGAGAGGTTCATCGCCAGGGGATCTGAAAGCATCAGGCGCAGCAGACCGCGCTCGTTCATGCGTTGGTCGAGCTGTTTGACCTGTCCCATCGGCTTATCCATCTCAAAAGGCAGGAACTGGCCCAGCACGGACTTATAAGCAGTGAACTGCCAGTGCGAGGCGCCGGCCATGGCCGTGAGGCCCTGATAGCTGATTTTCCAATCCTGGGTTTCGCTGTAGGTCCGGCGATTTTCGGCTTCATCCTGACCGAGCGAACGGTTAAATTCCCAGAATGTCTGCCAGGGGATGAAGGCGCCCGACTCCAGCGCGGCGGCTTTCTGAGCCCAGTCTCGCGTAGCGGTGTGCAAATCCGGGTTGGTGCGGAAAGGACGCGCGGTGACCATGCCCACGTTTGGGAAAGTTTTCAGCAGTTCGACGGAACGGGAAAGCCATTGGGGGTAAAAGAGCACATCGCTATCGGTGTAAGAGATAATTTCACCGGGCGCGCCGGCGAGCATGATGTTCCAGGCCCCGCCTTTGCCCAGGTTTTTCTCAGAGAGCAGCAGGTATTGGATCCGCCCGGCTTCTTTCTCGCTGAGCAGAAAATCGCGCACTTCGCGGCAGGAGCCATTGTCAAAGACCAGCAAGTCAAATGGCAGGCCGGGATCCGCGCGCATGGACTCCAGGCTGACCTTGAGCACGTCGAGGGCTTCGGCGTAGAAGCCGCTGATAAAGGGGATGTAGTTGAGCAGCGCTACCGTGACCGCTTCGGGTTTGGCGACCTGGTTGACAAATTTGGCAGGGTTTTGGCCTTTGCGCATGGGGAACCTTTCACGAACGGCGCAGCGATTTTCGCAAGCGCCACAATACATTCGACAGTTGGGTTGAGCCGAGGGCCAAAAGCGGCCAGGCCTCGATCCGCCGCCACAAGCGGGCGGAGTTCATTTTCTGAGGCAGGATCCTGCCATTTTCAAGACGGTAGTCAGTGTCCAGCAGCGTAAAGCGAGTCATGGCGCGACCGCCTGCCAGGCGGATATTCTCGTTTGTTTCGGGGTGTTTGTAATGCGGCTGCCCGCCGGGGAGATGCGAGTAATCATGGTTCTGGTGAATAATCGTAACGTCCAGGGTCGCATCGATGGCGGGAATTCTGTTTTTGCGGGCGTGATAGATCATCCAATTGTCCCAGCCAGCCCGGCCAATCGTGAAGGGCGGAAGTTCCGTAAAACAGGATTGGGGGAATAAGAAATAGTCTGACCCGGCCGGGCGGTGCAGTTGGCCCAGACTGGGCAGGCTGGAGAGCAGCCGGGTGGCCCAATCACCCGAGAAATCGAGCGCGGAGGTGATGTTCAAATCCCAACGCTGGCCAAGCAGGACGAATTTTTGCTTGCCGGCCGCGACCTGCCGGGCTGTTTCGACCAGGCTGGCGAAGAGGAGAATATCCGCATTGACGATGCAGTAAAGTGGGCTCGGACTGGCCTGGCGCGCCAGGCGGAACATGGCATCCATCCGCGGCGCACCGCTGGGGCTGCGCGGAATATCGCCGAGATGGCTGACGTTTAACGCCTGGGCAGTTTCTGCCAGCCCGGGTTCGTCGCCGAGCAGGAGCACTTCCACGTCGGGCAGTTTTGTCCAGGAGGCGATGGCATTGCGTTGAATTGTGGCAATGTGCGGGTCAGTAAAGGCTTTGGGGGCCGAGAAAATTGTCAGCAAGGCGGTCATGCGCTGCCCGACTCTGGGAATAATTTTGCTCTTTCGTCCACTTCGGTCATTGTCTTGTGGCGGATCTCGGAATTTATTTTGGCGAGTTCCGGTTCTTGCTGAAGAAGTTCAAGAACGGCGGCCCAATGGAAGCCGGGATTTCCACCCAGGCGGGCGAAAACCTCGCGCACAAAAATCAGATCTGCAGGGGTGTCCACCGTCCAGCGCAAGGAACCATAATCGGGTTGATGATTGAGCACGGCAATATTGAAACCACGCGGGGAAACCCCGGTCGAAAGGTGCGCATCTGCCCTGGAAAGGCTGACATCCTGGTACAGGTAAGGCATCACGTGTTCGCGGTGGAAAGTTTCGCTTGATTCTTGCCAGGCGCGTTGGAGAGCGGCAAAAGTGCAGACCTCCACATCCAGGCCGATTGGGAAAGTGCGCTGGAAGGGCGGCGGCAGGCGGTTGGCGGCAAAATCTACCTGGTTTGGTGCGCGCGAGGCGGTCACCAGTTTAACTGTTGCGTCGATCAGCTCAGGATCGATCATCGGGCAGTCGGCGGTGATGCGGACAACCACCCCGGCATGCTGCGCCTGGGCAGTCTGGTAATAGCGATCAAGCACATCATGGAGAGAGCCGCGCGAACAGGGCGTGGAGAGGCTGGCGCAAAAATCGACAATCGGGTCGTCGGCCGGGTCGCTGCTGGTAGCGACGACAACAGCCTCAACGGTTCGGGCGCGACGGGCGCGCTCAATGACATGCTGAAGCATGGGCTGCCCGGCAATCTGCGCTAATACTTTTCCGGGTAAGCGCGAGGAACCCATGCGCCCCTGGATAATGGCGACGGTCTTAAGCATGCCTGGTCGGCTCCTGCTTCTGTTCTTGAACCGGGACCGCGTTCGCGTCGTATGCAGCGAGAAGCTTGGCAGCATTCTTTGGCCAGTCTGCTTTTTCTTGAGCGGTACGGCGGGCGTTCAAGCCAATTTCTGCCAGTGAGTCACGCTGTTCGAGGGCGGCCAGGATTTTTTGAGCCAGGGCTGCATCATCGCCATCCGGGAACAGCCAGCCGTTTTGGCCCTCGCTGACCCATTCCTGGTTGGCCGGGATATTTGAAACGAGACAAGGCAGCCCGCAGGCCAACGCTTCCATTAACGAGACGGATGAACCATCCACATGTGACGGCGAGATATATACATCGGCCAGGCGATAGAAACGCGGCAGCTCTTTTTGACTGATCTGCCCGGTAAAGCTGACCTGATCCAGGAGGCCAGCGCTGGCCAGGATTTGGCGGATGAGCGGGCCCTGTGAGCCACCCCCGAGCAGCAGCAAACTGACTTCCGGTCTTTGCCGGGCAACTTTTACAAAGGCGCGGGCTAAGACGTCCACGCCATAATTTGGCTCCCAACTGCGGTTACAAAACAGGGTGAAGCCTGTGTCATGACCGATTGGTTTCTCGCGGGGCGCGGGGCTGAAGTGGACAAGATCCACCCCCCAGGGGAAAACCAGGGTTTTTTCAGGATGCATGCCAAAAGCGATGGCCCTGTCACGGGTCACATAGGCATCGCTGGTAAAGTAGCTGCTGCGTTCGAGCGTGTAGCGGGTGGCAAAACGCCACCAGCGCCCACGCTGCACATCCTTCATCAGGTCAAAACCCCACGACATGCACAGGATGGGGACCGTACCGCCACCGGCCAGAACAGCGATAAAGGCGCAGGTCTGGATCGGGCCAGCATGGATGAGATCTGGTTCAATCTCCCTGATCAGCCGGCGAAAATCCCAAACCAGCCGGGGCAGGTTGCGCCATTGGAAGGGTTTTTGCCCGCCCGACCAGTGAACCTGATGAATATTTGCCGGGACGGGACGGTCCTCGGTCTGGCGGTTTCCGCGTTGCAAGCGCACGTAAAAAACTTCGTGTTCCGATTCTGCCAGGGCGGAAAGGAAACGATGATCATGCGGGGTATAGTCGAGGGAAAAAAAGATAATTTTCATTGAGGTACAGCGACGCAGAGCATTACGCGCCCAGATCCGTCCAGCGCAATTCTTTGCCGAAGGGTAGATCGGACAATGATTTTGTGCCAATCACATTCTGAATCTGGTCAGGCTTGATCGCGCCGGGAGTTGCCGGGCGCAGGACATCGATCATCTCGCGGGTAAAGGTCTCGCCCATTTTGATATCGCGGGCGGCGCGCAGGCAACGGCGCTGGACAACCTGGGTTTCCTGTTCGTTGCCGCCAATGAATTTATCGGCTGTGCCGAGGGCGCGTTCCAGCAGGCGCGTCTCGGCGACCATGTGCGCCCAGGCCTGGGGGTTCAGGGCAAATTTGTGGTCGGGGCCTTCACGCTGATTGCTGTCGGTGAAGTGGCGTTCGACGACGCGCGCGCCAAGTGACACCCCGCCGAGCACTGTGGCGTTGCCATGCGTGTGGTCAGATAGGCCCAGGATCACCTCCGGGAACATACTTGCATATGTTTTGAGCACATTTAAATTGATGTAATCGTAATTATCGGGACTGGCCGTGTAATTGGTATTGCACTGCATCAGCACCAGTTGTTTATTGATCGAGAGGATGGCATGCACGGCTTTCTGCACCTCGCCGATATTTGCAGCGCCGGTGGCCAAAAGGACCGGTTTGTGTTTGGAGGCGATCAATTCGAGCGATTCGATCCAGTCAATCTCACCCGAGCCAATCTTATAGGCTGGTAAATAGGGGTCAATTGCTTCAATCGATTCGAAGTCATAAGGCGAAGTGAAATATTCAATTCCAACCTCGTTGCATTCCTCTGCGAGCACCGGCGTCCAATCCAGCGGCACGGAGGCTTCGGAGTATACCTGGAAGACGGATTTTTTCCAGGCTGCCTGGTGGCTGACCTGGCTGTTCATGTGCTTGAAGCCGTAGTCCGAGACGATCTTGGGGGCCTGGAAATTTTGGAATTTGGCTGCGTCTGCCCCGGCTTCCTTTGCCAGACGGATGAGCATTTTTGCCCGTTCCAGATCGCCATCGTGGTTAGCGGCGATATCAGCGATGAAATAGGTGGGCTGATTGGCGCCGATGGTCTTGTTGCCTATTTTAAAATCCATGTTTTCCTCTCATCTCTAGATTCAAGCCTGTTGATAACTACGCATTTTCTGTGGATAACCCTGTTTAGCCTGTGTATAAAACTTCTCGATTCCAGTGGATAAGCTGGGGATTTCCATGCCCAAATCGGTGGATAGCTTGTGGATGGAAAGCCTTAAGTTGTGGGAACGCCGGGCTTTTAAGCCTGATTCTTCCACAGATCTGGGGATAACCAGGTTCTGATCGAAGCCAAATTGACGCGCGATGCGCTGCCCAAAGTCATACTTGGAAACCGCCTGCGAGCCGACAACATGATATAACCCGGAAAGGTTTTTCGCGAGCATGAGACTTAACGTTTCGGCCAGGTCGCCGACGAATAGCGGGCAAAAAAAGACATCTGTAAACCCATTGCATTGTTCTCCGGCGGAAAGTTTATTGAAGAAAAACTCGGAGAGGGACCTGGCTCCGGAGAGACTCCAGCCAAAGAAATTGACCCGGGCGACGATGGCTTGCGGGTTGGCTGACAAAACATTGCGCTCTGCCTCCAGTTTTGTTTGAGCGTAGACCCCCAGTGGATGGGGGCTATCGGTTTCGGTGTAGGCGCGCTCGAGCCGGCCATCAAAGACGGCATCGGTGGAGATATGCACCAGGCGGATACTGCGCTTTGCGCAGGCTTCGGCCAGTTCGCCGGGGAGGTCGGCATTCAGATGTTGGGCGCCCTGAGGATCAGATTCGCAGGCGTCTACGTTGGCGTTGGCGGCGGTATGAATGACCACCTCGGGCCGGATGTCGTCGAGGATGTGGTCGGTTACCCGCCAGTCGAGCAAGTCTGCCCGGATCAGTTCAAAGGGGGTGCCGGCCAGCTTGCTGCGGTCAACGCCGACGATGACATGCCGGCCTGATTCGATCAAGGCAAGATTTAGGCCGAGCAAACCGGAAGCGCCAGTAACTAGAAGGCGAGTCATGAGTCAATACCAGGGGGTCAGGCGCAGATGAAATTTTACAGCTGACACTGCTTATCCTTCCATCTTGTCGCGCGGAAAGCTGGCAAAATCTGCTTCGAAAGGCGCAATATATTTCTTGATGCCCTGCACGTCGAGCCATTCGGTGTTGTTATCGCTGGTATAGGCGAAGCCTTCGCTGACGGGTTTACCCCGATCCTTCCACGAGTAACCGAACCAGATGGCTTCGGCAGGCTGGACGACATACATGTGTTCCAGCTCGATGGTATGGCGGGCTTCGTCGGCGGAGAGCAGGTCTTCGTGCAGTTTTTCGCCGGGACGGATGCCGATGATCTCGATCTGGGCCTCGGGCGCGATGGCGCGGGCCAAATCGATGACTTTGGTGCTGGGAATTTTCGGAACGAAGACTTCGCCGCCTTCCATTTGTTCGATGCAAGTCATGACGAAGTGCACGCCTTGCTCGAGGGAAAGCCAGAAACGGGTCATCCGGTCGTCGGTGATGGTGATGTGCCCGGATTGTCTTTGGCTCAAAAACAAGGGCACAACTGAACCGCGCGAGCCGACAACATTGCCATAGCGTACGCATGAGTAACGCGTAGCTGAGCCGGCGGCATAGGCGTTCGATTGGATAACCAGTTTTTCGGCGACAAGTTTTGTGCCGCCATACAGGTTGGCCGGGCTGACGGCTTTATCAGTGCTCAGGGCCAAAACCTTGCTTACGCCGGCGTCCAGGGCAGCTTCCAAGACGTTGGATGTGCCGATGATGTTTGTCTTGACGGCTTCCATCGGGTTGTACTCACACGCCGGAACCTGCTTGAGCGCGGCAGCATGGACAACAATGTCGACGCCATGCAAGGCGCGGACAAGACGTTCGCGATCACGCACATCGCCGATGAAGTAGCGCAGGGATGGGTGATCGTAACCAGCCACACGCATTTCGTGCTGTTTGAGTTCGTCACGGCTGAAAACGATGATCTTCTTGGGTTGCTTTTCAGCAAGCAGTAGTTTGATGAATTTCTTACCGAACGAGCCGGTGCCGCCGGTAATCAGGACAACTTTGTCATTCCAGTCCATTTGCCTCCAAAGAGTAGCGCAATACTTGCTGCCGCTGTGCCGCGAACAAGGCAGGGGCAGGCGGGAAGAATCAAGATTTATCGATTTTTTTGATGACGATCAACGGATACTGCCCGTTCTCGCCAAAAAAACGAGGAAAAACATCCTCCAGCCAGAAAACAAAACGCAGGAATAGTTTTCCACCGAGCTGAGGATGCACAAACCAGCGCAGCAAACGCGTGGATAGGCTGCGCCATGGGCGGATCTCCAGCGGGATCTGCTGGCCCACCTCGCGCTTGAGCCATTCAGGAGTCATCTTGCGCACAAAGGTGCCAGCCGGAGCGTCCTCATCCAGCCAGTTTTTCTTTTTCTTGGCTGATTTTCCCGAAAGAAAGCGCATCAAGGCGATCAATGGCTCGGCTATGCGGCTGAGCAGCGGCTCATGCCAGCCGTTAACAATCGCCGCCGTTCGTCCCGGCTTGAGCACCCGGTACAGTTCGCCATACGCCCGCGGGTGTTCTTCCAAAGCCAGGTGATGGATGGCATGCATCGAGACTTCAGCATCAAAGGTATCCGCATTAAAGGGCAAACTGGCGAGGTCGGCGACGACGAACAGGCCGCGCGCGCCAATCCGCTGGCGAGCTTCGCGCAGAGCCTGGATAGAAATATCCAGGCAGACGCGTTTCTCATAACCCTGGGAATAGGTCAGATAATCCTGATATTGAACTGGGCCGGAGCCAGCGTCCAGTAGGAATTTGCCGGTGGGGATGAGCCCGTCGTTAACTCGCAGGCGGGTCTTGTGAATATATTCTGCAGAGACAGGACGCAAATCTTCATAACGGGCGTTTTGATAACTTCCGTCTGCTTCCTGTTGCCAGCCGATCTGATCGTAAAATTCGCGTACTTTTTGTTTTGTGTCTGTCATGGAGTCTTTCATGGATCCCAACGCAAAGGCTGCCCGGCCAGGTAGTCAAAGGCTGGCCCAAATTCAGCGCGGCCCGCCTCGGAGAGTACTCGATCCAGGGGCCAGAGGGCCAGATCTTGCCAGAAATGCATCAGGCGCCAGGGGAAAGGGATGGGATATTCGAAGAAAAAGCGGTAGGCATATTCCCAGGCGGTTGCCACCTGCTCACCTGTCAGACGGCGGGCGGTGATGTCCGGCAGGATCTGCTCGAGTGTGGCGAAATACTCGTCCCAGGAATGTGGGTCAAAGGTGAAACCACGTTTGCGATAGTGGGTTTGGCCACAGGTCACAACCGGGATGCCATTCATGCACATTTCCATACCGGTTGTGGTGGTGTAAACCAGACCCAGGTCGGCAATTTCCATCAGGTCATAAGTGTTTATTTTTTCCAGTGGTTCGACGATGTGGATATGGGCGGGAATTTGAGGCAGAGCCGCGTTGATCACCGAGACCATCGAAAGGCCATGGGTCAGACGCTCGCCAGGGTGAACGCGGATAACCAATTGTACGTCGCTTCGCTTAGCGAAGTATTGTACACTGCGAGTGATCCACTCAGCCATTGAGCTGGCAAAGATGTTGCGCCCGAGCGTCAGGCTGTCACCCAGCACGTTGGTTGCCAACAGGATTACAGGCCGCTCGTTCAAATGCATTTCCGCGCGCAACCGGTCGCCGCCGATCGTAGCTACATCTTGCCATTGGCGGGTAGATTTCCCAAAAGCCCGGCCACCCATGCGCGCTGCTTCCAGCGCTTCGATTTTTTCACGCTGTTCGTGGCTGAGCGGCTGTCCACCGCGGGCTGCCCAAAGCAGGTCTGTATTCTGGCGCATGACTTCAT
The DNA here is from genome assembly GCA_964536185.1 of uncultured Anaerolinea sp. Classification (GTDB taxonomy): domain Bacteria; phylum Chloroflexota; class Anaerolineae; order Anaerolineales; family Villigracilaceae; genus UBA5195. The sequence goes on from CAZHWV010000037.1 coordinate 23,034, forward strand.
CGTTTTGCGCAATCCAGACCTGCTCGCGCTGGTCATTGAACTCATAGGTAACTGTGTCAATTCCCAGGTGGCGCGCCACTTGATAGACTGCGCCCAGTTCGGTGATGGTGCCATTCGGGATGAGGACCACATCCGGGCGTGATTCTTGCAAACAGGTGTGCGCTGTTAATGCGGCAAACCGGTTGCGTTCAAGCCTTAGCCGGTACACCTCGGTCTCCCGGTTGACATTCTCATCCTGGTTGGTATACATTGCATCATAAGCGCAGACCGTTTCGATGGCTTCTGCGAGTGCTGCGGGCAGTCCCGCTGATGGAGCAACTTGCAAAAGTGAGGTTGTTTTTACCAGTCCGTTCAGGGAGGCCAATACCCGGCGCGTGTATAAATCCTGCCGGCGTAAATCAAAGGCGTTGATCGGCTTGCGCCAGTCAGCATAGGGCAGATAGGCCACAGTCACATTATGTCCCATGCCACGCAAGGCCAGCCCAATGATGGCTGCCTGCTCAACCCAGTAGTGCAGGGTGGCAAACAGGACAATCCGTTTGCCCTGGGGGGCTTTTTGGGCAAATGGGCGCACCTGTTCCAGCGCGGCGGGCAGAGATCCTTCCAGCTGCGACAGGTTATAGCGCGTCTGGGGCCGGCCTGGGCGCAGCGCATCATAGAGTTCAGCGGAATAAGGGATTTTAGCGAGCAGGTCTTTAAGCGGCATGGATAGGGTTCAGGTGACAGAAAAGTAGAAAATAACTGCGCGGCTAGCGGTCAAGGTTTTCGATGATCCAATCCAGCCTGGGGCGCAACGGGCCCTGTCTTTGTTCGGCCCACTGCATACCGGGCGCGGCGGATGGATCGACGGTGAAGCCCAGCGCGTTTTCGTCCATGAAATAGCGCTTGACGCCGAAAGAGCTGGCATTTACGCCCAGGATGTAGCGACCTTCATTGAGCAGGTCACCAGGAATTTTGCAGCGGCTGATGTAATGACCGGCCTGGCGGGTGGAGTGTTTTTCATAAAGCTCAGTATTATCCACGTCGAAGGATGTAAACACGTATTCACCACGCACTGTGCTGAGATACATGCCCACACGCAAACCCGTGACCGGCGCGGAGAGCTGGTATTCCATTTCAACGATCAGCGGTTCGGTGGAACGCACGCTGTCGACGACCACACCGCGAGGATCGGAAATTTTGAGGGAAATCGGGCGGAAAGGTGCCGCCGATGGCGGGACATCGACGCTCTCCCAGACGCGCTCGCCTGCCTGGGATTGTCCGGAGGCCAGGTAAAAGTCTACGGCTTCGTTGGTGGGCGCGCGCAAGCTGAGCTGGCCTTTTTGCATAACGATGGCTTCCTGGGTCAGGCGCAGGATGGCGCTCATATTGTGGCTGACGAATAGAACAGTGCGTCCCTGGGCGGCGACATCATTCATCTTGCCCAGGCATTTGCGCTGAAATTCGGCGTCGCCCACTGCCAGGACCTCATCTACCACGAGAATCTCCGGTTCCAGGTGCGCCGCAACCGCGAAAGCCAGGCGCAGATACATGCCAGATGAATAACGCTTGACAGGCGTATCGATGAATTGCGAGACCTCGGAAAAATCTACAATTTCATCAAACTTGGATTCGATCTCGGCGCGTTTCATGCCCAGAATGGCGCCGTTTAAATAGATATTCTCGCGCCCACTCAATTCCGGATGAAAGCCAGTGCCTACTTCGAGCAGTGAGCCAACCCGGCCACGTACGCTCACCGTGCCATGGGTGGGTTCGGTAACGCGCGAAAGCACTTTTAGCAGGGTGGATTTCCCGGCCCCGTTGCGGCCAATAATGCCCAGGACGCGGCCTTCCTGCAGGTCGAAAGAGACATCCTTGAGCGCCCAGATGTAATCAACCCCAACGCGGCCTTCATCACGCCTGAACAGGCGGCGCGGGATGGCGGCAATCTGGTCACGGAGCATTCCGTAACGGAACTTACCGGGCGCTGTACCGATTTTGTAACGCTTGCTGATCGAATCAACTTTAATGGCGATAGTCATAAATTACTCTGTGCGTACCTCAAATCGTATCCGCGAAAGTGCGTTCCATATTGCGGAAGTAGATCAGGCCAGTGACCAAAATAACCAGCGAAATAGCGCTTGAGATTGCCACGAGCAGATCTGGGCCGCCGCCTGAACCGAGCAGTGCCCAGCGGAACCCGTTGACCACGCCGGCCATGGGGTTCAAAGCGTAGATGATTTGCCACTTACCCGAAATGACTGTCGACGAATAAGCCACCGGTGTGATGAACAGCCAAAACTGGGTGATAAATGGCAGGGCGTAGCCGACATCGCGGTACTGAACGTTGATGGCTGAAAGCCAGAGGGCCACGCCCAGGGCTGAGATGATGGCCAAAAGGACAAATAGCGGCACAGCCCAGAGCGCTGTCAGGCTGGGCGTGACCTTGTAATAGACCATCATTCCACCCAGAATCACAAAAGCGATTCCAAAATCGACCAGGCCGCCAAGGACGGAAGCCATTGGGAGCACCAGGCGTGGAAAGTAAGTCTTGGTGATCATATTATGGTTTGAGGTCAGGGAGCGGCTGGCGGTATTGAGCGCGGTGGTGAAGAGACCCCAGGGTAGCAGCGCTGTAAATGAAAAAATGGGGTAGGGAATACCATCTGATGAGACTTTGGCGACATTGTTGAACAGAAAATTGAAGACCAACATGGTCATCAGGGGTTGAATGACAGCCCAGAGCGCGCCCAGCAAAGTCTGTTTATAGCGTACCTTGATATCGCGCCAGATCATGAATACGATCAATTCACGATAGTGCCACAGGTCGCCCAGATTCAAGGCAGCGAATCCGCGGGTGGGACGGATGTAGATCGTGGTAGGTTCGGGTTTTGTGATTTCAGTCATAGGAAAATTGATAGTTCATTCAGGGTTTATCTAATTTTGTCTCGATTGGTCCTAAACCACTCGATTGCGCGCAGCAGGCCAGTTTCAAAAGGCATGCGCGCCTGCCAGCCGAATTTTTCCCTGGCGCGGGTGACATCCAGACCGCGGCGCGGTTGACCGTTGGGTTTGGTCGGATCCCAAATTAGCTTGCCTTCAAATCCGGATAGGCGAATGATCATCTCGGTCAGGTCTTTGATCGAGATTTCGAAACCGGAACCCAGGTTGACCGGGTCGGAGCTGTTGTATTTTTCGGTGGCAGCGACAATGCCTTCAGCAGCGTCTTCCACGTACAGGAATTCACGGGTTGGTGAGCCATCGCCCCAGGCGATGATTTCCTTATCGCCGCGTTCCTGCGCCTCGATTGCCTTGCGGATTAAGGCAGGAATAACGTGCGAGGAGGCTGGATTAAAATTATCGCCCGGGCCGTAAAGATTGACTGGCAGCAAGAAGATGGAATTGAAGCCATACTGTTCGCGATAGGCCTGAGACTGGACCAGCATCATTTTTTTGGCCAGACCGTACGGCGCGTTGGTTTCTTCGGGATATCCTATCCATAAATCTTCTTCCTTAAAGGGAACCGGCGTGAACTTTGGATAGGCGCAGACTGTCCCGATGGCGATGAACTTGCCCACGCCATTTTGCCAGGCCTGGTGCATTAATTCCACACCCATGAGCAGGTTGTCATAAAAAAATTCAGCCGGGTGTTCGCGGTTTGCGCCGATACCACCGACATGGGCTGCCAGATGAATGACGACCATATTCTGTGGGTCGATGCCTTGACCCGCCGCGGAAGAGCCTCGAGCTGACGGACTAGCCCCCAACGTATCCGCGAAAAGACGGCGGACATCGTCGCGGTCGACCAGATTGTAGTTTTCGATATGCGGAACAAAAATATCGGACACGCCTTGTTCTTTTAGTTTTTTAATGACAAAAGAACCCAAAAACCCGGCGCCACCGGTTACCACGACACGCTTATCAGCCCAGAAATTTTCAGTCACATTGTCTCCTCTAATGTCAACGAAAGAGCGTCGATTAAACAAACAAGTACGCTGGCTCTTGTCCTCACCAGGCTAGGCTGAAAGAAATTACGCAACAATAAATTGCGCGTTTCGATAACGTTCGTGCTGCGGTTCGCGGATCAAACCCAGGCGCAAGGCGTTGACCACCTCGCGCACACCGTCATCAACGGTCAACAAGGCTTTAAAGCCCAGCTGACGATGGATCTTTTCAAAAGAAACGGTAATATCACTGATATCACCGCCAAAGGTCAAATCCTTGTATTGCACGAAAGTCTCAGGCAGGCGTTTGATGACTAATTGTACGATTTGATCCTTGGTGTAATTGCCATCGTCTGTGCCCAGGTTGTAGAGTTGGCCGCGGATTTTTTCGTCGGGCGTATCCAGGGCTAACATCAATCCACGGGTTACATCTTGCACATGCACAAACGAGCGCGAATAGCCTCGCTGGTAGATCAACAGTTCGCGCTTGGTGAAAGCGTCGAGCACGAACTGGTTTACTACCATGTCAAAACGTGTGCGGGGCGAAGTGCCATAAAGCGTCGCCAGGCGATAAACGAGGGCTCCGTGAGGTAGTAAAAACTCCTCAGCGGCGATCTTCGTCTCGGCGTATAAGGATTGTGGATTTAATGGAGATTCTTCGGTTACCGGGTTTCCATCGGGCGAGGCGCCATAGACACTGTAAGTGGATGTAAACACGAACCGGTTCACCTTTAAGCTTTGCGCCTGGTCCAACATATTTCTGGTTGCAGCGACGTTGTAATACCAGGCAGCTTGTTTTCCGACAGCCTGGCAGGCAGGGAAACCGACAATTCCCGCCAGGTGGAATAAGATATCTGGTTTGGGCCAGGCGCGCGGCAGGGAATCACGCAAACTGCGATTTTCGGTTATATCTGCTTTGGCAAAGCGGAAGTTGGGGTGCGATAAAAACGTCATCAGTGCTTCGCCGCCAAAGAGCAGGTTATCAATCACTGTAACGAGATGACCCTGCTGCAGAAGCTGAGCGGTGAGAAGCGAGCCAATAAAACCAGCGCCGCCGGTGACAACGACATGTTTTTGCGATGATTTCACAATTCCTCTACATTGATGAGTACCACGCCCAGGCCATGCACTTCCAGCCTGGGGATGCCTGGCTGGTCAACCAGGGCAATATTCTGTTCAAGGCAGGTCAGGCGGCAGATATCGGCTACGTCGCCTTCACCTACCAGGCGCAAACGGTCAAAGCCGGCTGCTTTGACAACTTGCGTATACTCTTTTACTTTTTGGCGCACGCGGCGATAGAGATTGAGCTGCTGCTCGATGTAATCTACGGTCAGCCGGGCGCGCAAGGCCAGCCCCTCGGGTGTGATCAGATAGCGCAGCTTGCGGCGTTCCGCCCGCATGACTTTCACATAACCCTTGGAGATCAGGCGTTTGAGGTGCCAGTTAACAGTGCCAACCGCCATGCCAAGCTGTGTGGCTAAGTCGGCCTGGGTCACATCCGGGTGGTGCTCAATATTATCGAGCAAGGAAAGATCGCGTGTGGTTTCGAAAGATGGTTCCATAGGCTAAAATTCAGCGGCTGAAATTATATCACCCCGCGCACAGACTGAGGCTATCAATATTCAACGGTTGAATATTGCCATCGGCCTGGCGCCCAGCATGAGCTTCCCAGCAAGATAGGGCAACACGAATGTCGCGCTATCTTGTTTCTATCTAAAAACGGCGGCGCTGCCTGGTTTTGAAGCACACCGTGTTCAAATGTTCCCTTGCGAATTAACCAACCGGCTTTTGGCGGCACGCGCCAGACATTTGATAGCTGCCTCGCGCTTCATTGCGCTGGTCCGGTCGGGTTGTTCCTCTATATAAACCATTTCCACCGGACGACGCATGCGCGTATAGCGCGCGCCAGTCCCGGCGTTATGCTGTTTTTCACGTCGCGCCGGGTCTGTCGTCCAGCCGGTGTAAAATGTTCCATCGGAACATTTTACGATGTAACAATAAAAAGGCATGTTTTTATTTCTTGTTATCTTTTCTCAAGCCGCCCAAAAAGATGCGTTTGAGTACATCTCCGCTTTTGGGTGATTCAGGTTTGTCCCCCGATCTGCCCCAATCGGCTCGCAGGCGCTCATGCAGCCAATTTTCGCGATCAGTAAACGCCAGGTCCAGACGCTTTTGCAGATCGGCCTGATCACCTTTTTCAATTGCTGCGCGCAAATGGGTCAGCGCGCCGATTGTATTGTCCAGTAAATGGGTCGCAGCTTGCGGATTGCTCAAAAGCGCTTGAGTAAGCGCTTCGGGCGTATCGGCGCCGAGAGCCGATGTGGATTGGGCGAAGGGACGTCCGGCAAAACGGCGCGCCTCTGCCCAACCTGGTTGTTCCACCGTCGCATTCAGCAAGGCCGCCGAGATCACCTGGGGCAGGATGTGAGCAGTCATTTCCATCCCATCCGCTTCCAGCATATCCAGGAAGATTGTCTGCGCTCCTAAGAGATCAACGATGTCAGCTGCTAATTTCATGGCCTCTGAGGCTGTTCCGGTCGGGGCAGCAATCCCAATCGTTGCGCCGGCAAACAAATCCGCGCGGGCTGCTTCAATCCCGCTCTCAGTCAGCTCGATGACAAGCGGGTTGATCGCCGGGACAAGACCGATGTAATGCCTTCCGGCGGGAATGTGCTGTTCAAACCAACGATGCGCGGCTGATTTTTGCGGAGAGAAATCCATGACAACCGCGTCCACACGCAAGTCCGGGGCAAGCAGCTTGAGTGTTTCTTCAACCTGGTCAAACGGAATGCAGAGCAAGATGATATCTGCACCAACGATGGCTGATGGGAGGTTGAACTTGACTTCATCAAATGCGCCCATTTTTTGGGCCTTGTTCTGGGTGTCCAGCACGCGGTCATACCCGACGCGCTTGATGCGCTCGGAAAATTGGGCGAGTGATAGACCGATCGATGTGCCTATCTGTCCGAGTCCGATGATGGTTATCTGAACTGTCATTTCTGCTCCTGAATAAAAAGTGCCAAACACGCAACAAAGGTGTAAGGCACATTATACCCAAGTGCGGGCATGTTATACCCAAATGCGGGCATGTTAGAGCGTAATGGAGTTGTAGAATCGAGAGAGCCGGGGACGCCGACCCCGGCTCTCCTTTTCAAAGGAGGAGAAGAGAAATCACTTTTTACAAATTAAATTTATCACTAATGCCCCTGCCATACTTGACGATTACCCTACGATTACCCTACGCCCGTACTACAACTAACAATTCTGTAAGCTGTTTGTGTTGGTCCAGGCAGCCGAGACCGATGGGGTACTTGTCTATACCGACCGCGAGCCGAACGCTAACCTGATCTTGTCTGGCAGGTCATCTTCGCCGGCGTTGCGAGGAAGGCCTGCTGGGGTTGGCGCGATGACGATAAATCAAAACTGCCGTGATATTATTTCCCGTTTGTTGGTAAAATTCATTTTAATGACGCACTCCTCAAATACCTATACCAACCGCAGATCATTTGCAATTATTTCCCATCCTGATGCTGGCAAGACGACCCTGACCGAAAAGCTGCTGCTCTATGGTAACGCTATTGAGCTGGCTGGGAATGTGCGCGCTCGTCGCAACCAGCGTTCAACCACATCTGACTGGATGGAAATGGAGCGAGAGCGCGGCATCTCGATTACTTCCACAATTTTGCAATTCCCTTACCAAAACAAAATCATCAATTTGCTGGATACTCCTGGCCATCAGGATTTTTCAGAAGATACTTACCGTACCCTTTCGGCGGTGGATAGCGCCGTGATGGTGATTGATGCTGCCAAGGGTATAGAGCCGCAAACCCTGAAACTGTTCGATGTTTGCCGTAAACGCGGCATCCCTGTCTTTACCTTTATCAACAAAATGGACCGGCCTGCTCGCGAGCCGCTCGATTTGCTGGATGAGATAAAGAAAGTATTGGGCATGGAGCCTGTTCCGCTGAATTGGCCCCTGGGCGATGGTGTGGACTTTAAGGGAATCTATGACCGCGCCTCGCGAGGCGTCTATGTCTTTGAGCGCAGCGAGCGTAATGAGCGCATGGCAGCAGAAACGGTTATCCCATTGGAAAATCTTGTGACCAGTGGGGTTTTATCCCAGGCGCGTTTTGTGGCCCTGAAAGAGAGCATTCACCTGCTGGATGAAGTGGGGATTGTCTTTGACCAGCAGAGTGTTTTGCAGGAAAAGCAAACACCCGTGTTCTTTGGCAGCGCGCTGACCAATTTTGGCGTACGTTTGTTTTTGGAAGCGTTTGTGGAGTTTGCCCCGCCGCCCCAGCCGTATCTGAGCGATGTTGGCATCATTCAGCCAGACATGCCGGAGTTCTCCGGGTTTATCTTTAAAATTCAAGCGAATATGAATCCCAAACACCGCGACAGCGTGGCATTTTTGCGCATTTGCTCTGGTCGTTTCGAGCGTGGGATGGATCTGTTGCATGCCCAAAGTGGCAAAACAATGCGGTTACTACGCCCGTACAAACTTTTTGCTAGCGAACGTGAGATTATTGAC
>CAZHWV010000038.1:0-30852 GCA_964536185.1 uncultured Anaerolinea sp.
GTGCGCCCAGCATGGGCATTGACTAGAAAGTGAAAGACTTTTGTGGAGGCTGATTGCGCCAACCACTAGCGGAAGGCAAGGGCGTTGCCGCGAGGCAGGGTCTGGAGGAAGCCGGAAGCAAACTTGCGACTTGAGGAACACGAACCATATCTGAGGCTATACCAGCCGGACGAGTTGGCGAATAACAACGAAGTCCACAGCAATCAAGGGCTGATGTAGTAAATGTGGCAAGTGCGCAGGGAAAGCCAATGTTCTTACCTGGGGAGACCTGTCATCAGGCTGGAAAGCAACCCTGCTCGCGAGGGCAGATTGAGATGGCAGGAGTCAGCCGAGGCCATAGTACCGTTTTTTACGGGAAGGGCTGAACAATAAGAAGGATGAGTACGATGATGAGTTCGTGGGATGAACCCGGAAGACAGAAACTCTCGGATAGAGAGACTGCTGAGCAAGCAAAGCAGGTGAAGCCTGTGGGACTTGAACAGAGCGTCGAGCCATCCCCGGCACAAGACAGCGGAAAATCCGATGCAGGGACGTGGGAAGCAGTGTTTGAAAGGGGGAACATGTTTTCTGCGTTAAAGCGAGTAGAGAGCAACAAAGGAGCGGCAGGGATAGATGGGATGAAAGTGGAAGAACTGCACAGCCACCTGAAAGCGCATTGGCTGGAAGTGCGCGAAACTCTCGAAAGCGGGAAGTATCGACCAAGCCCGGTCAGGCGGGTAGAGATACCGAAGCCAGACGGCGGGGTAAGGATGTTGGGAATACCAACAGTGCAAGACCGGCTAATACAGCAAGCCATAGCACAGGTGTTAGTACCAAAATTCGAAGGCGAGTTTTCATCACAAAGTTACGGGTTTCGACCTGGACGGAGTGCGCATCAAGCGGTGCAGAAATCCCAGGAGTACATCCGAGAAGGCTACGACTGGGTGGTGGATATAGACCTGGAGAAGTTTTTCGACCGGGTAAACCACGATATGCTCATGGCGAGAGTGGCGCGAGTGGTGAAAGACAAGCGAGTGCTGAAGCTAATCCGGAGTTATCTGGAAAGCGGCGTGATGGTGAATGGAGTAGTGATGGAAACAGAAGAAGGGACACCGCAGGGTGGGCCACTGTCGCCATTACTTTCGAATATCATGCTGAATGACCTGGACAAGGAACTGGAAAAGCGAGGCCACAAGTTTGTGCGATACGCGGACGATTGCAATATCTACGTGAAAACGCAACGCGCCGGAGAACGGGTACTGGAAAGCGTGAAGGAATATCTGGAAAAGAAGCTAAAGCTGAAAGTGAACCCGAAGAAGAGCAAGGTGGAACGCGCTTCGCGGGTGAAATTTCTAGGATACAGTTTCTACAAACGTAACGGGGAAACAATGCTTCGCATAGCGAACCGGACAAAGGAACGCTTCAAGGAGAAGTTACGCCACCTGACCAAGCGTACCCGGTCAGGCAAGCTGGAAGACATTGTGAAAAATGTGAACCAGTATGTAATCGGCTGGATAGGCTACTACCGGCTGGCGACTACGCCGAGCGTGTACAAGGAACTGGATGAATGGATAAGGCGAAGGCTGAGACAGATGGTCTGGAAACGCTGGAAACGGGGCACGACACGTTATCAAGAGCTACGGAAACTCGGAGTACCCGAAAAACGAGCCGCGCTTGGAGCAGTTGGGAAAAGTCCGTGGCATATGTCCCGAACACCTGTGGTACACGAAGCCCTGAGCAACGCCTTTTGGCGTCGCACAGGGCTTGAGAGCATTGAAAAACGATACTTCGTACTGCATTACTCTTGTTGAACCGCCGGATGCGGACCCGCATGTCCGGTGGTGTGAGAGGGGGCGGCTAGCCGCCGCTCCCTACTCGATTATAATAAGCCTTCCTGAACCAATAATTCTGCGTTGTAGATCGAGCCGCCCGCAGCGCCGCGGATGGTGTTATGCGAGAGCACAACAAATTTTAAGTGGAATAAAGGATCTGGTCGCACGCGTCCGACAACAGTTGTCATGCCTTTGCCTGTCATGCGATCCAGGCGCGGTTGAGGCCGGTCTGCTTCATCGCGCACAATGATCACTGGGCGTGGCGTCGAGGGTAGGCTGCGCGCCGAGGCTGGTGCTTGGTAAGTACTTAAGACTTGTATTGCTGACTCAGGAGATGTCTGTGTATTTAGTTCCACGCTGGCACATACGATGTGCCCATCGACGACTGCCACCCGGTTGGTGTGAGCCGAGAAATTGATATTTGCGATTTCAACCCCGCTGTCGCCGAGTTTCCCCAGCATTTTGCGCGGCTCCCATTCCATCTTATCCTCTTCGCCGCCGATGAAGGGGATAACATTATCAATGATATCTAGCGAAGGCACTCCGGGATAGCCCGCACCGGAAAGGGCTTGCAGGGAGACCGCAAAGACCCGTTTGATGCCAAAGTTATCATCCAGAGCCTTGAGAGCAACTGTCAGCCCGGTGCTGGTACAATTTGGATTGGTTAGAATGCAACCACTCCAAGCGTGATTGTGGCGCTGCTGGCGGATGAGCTGGATGTGGTCGGCGTTGACCTCGGGGAGCAGCAGTGGTACATCTGGATCGCGGCGGAAAGAAGATGCGTTGGAGCAGACTGCAAACCCGGCTCTGGCAAAATCTGGTTCCAAATCCTTTGCCAGGTCAGCAGGTAAGGCCGAAAAAACTATCTTTGCCCCCTCTAAAGCCTGCGGGGTAGCCGGGACTAACCTCAGAGAGCGCGCCCACTCTGGCATGGGCTCCGAAAGCACCCAACGGCAGGCGCTGGCGTAGGTTTTTCCTTCGGAACGGTCAGAGGCTGCGAGGGCGACTACCTTGAACCAGGGATGGCCATCGAGCAGAGAAATAAAGCGTTGTCCGACAGAGCCGGTAGCGCCGAGTACTGCAACAGGGATGGGTTGGGTCATTTTTTGCTCCTTGTTTTGCACATGATGGAAACTATGACAGTTAGTTTGGAAGCGAAGAGGCCTATTCCACGATCAATTCGTGTAGGGCTTGCACCGATATCTTGTCATTGAGGCTCTCGACGACCATGCTGATGGAAACGTCTGATGAGCCATGGGCAATGGCCAAAACATTGACGTTTATTTCGCCCAACTTACTAAAAATTTGCCCGGGCACTTTTGGGTTATTACGGGTACCGCTGCCGACCACAGTTATGATCGATACATCTGCGGTGGCCCAGACGCGATCGATATCGTGGTCGGCGAGTTCGGCCGCAAAAACTTTGGCCAGGGCAGTCAATACCTGCTCGGCCGATTCGCTTGGGATGGCAAAGCAAATCGATTGTTCTGATGAAGCCTGGGTAATGAGTGGCACGCTTGTACCGGTAGAAGCTACCGCGGCGAAGGTACGGGCTGCTACCCCGGGAACGCCCAGCATGCCACGACCTTCGATCGTGACTAGCCGTTGCTCACGGATTGTCGTGACCGCTTTGATTACTTTATCGTTTGTGGCTATCTGGTTGATTTTGAGATTTGTTACCAACCGGGTGCCGGGATGGGATGGATTAAAGGTATTGCAGATGCGCAGACCGATACCAGCTTCGATGACAGGCCGGACAGTCTTGGGGTGCAGCACCTTGGCACCGTAATATGCCAGCTCTGCGATTTCAGCATAGCTGATCTCCGGCAGGGTACGCGCATTAGGCACCAATCGAGGATCAGCGGTCATGACGCCATCGACATCTGTCCAGATCCAGACATCGTTCGCAGGCAGCACAGCTCCCAGGATGGCAGCAGAAAAATCGCTTCCGCCGCGTCCAAGGGTGGTCACCACGCCTTCGGGGGTGGCGCCAATAAAACCTGTCACGATCGGCACGATCCCACTTTGAAGTAATGGGTTAAGCCTGGAACGGGTGGCATAGGTCGTTGCCCCGAAATCTGGATGAGCATTTTGAAAGCTGGAATTGGTGATGATTAATTCGGTAGAATCGACGAATTGAGCCTGGACTCCATGTGACTGGCATACTGCTGTTAATAGGCGTACGCTCAGGCGTTCGCCAAGCGAGGCTACTGCGTCCAATGCGCGCGGGCTGGCCTCACCTAACACAGCAATGGCGCGGCAAAGAACCCCAAAGGTGGTGATCAGACCGACCATTTCCTGGTTGACCTGCGCGCGTAAGTCCGGATTGCTGATCAGGGTCGAACTGATTTCTTCATGGCGCGCTAGCAAAGAGCGCTCTGTTTCGATCAGCGGTTGCAAGTCGCCTCGGGCGGCATGTATGGCGCTGTCGAGCAGGGCATTTGTGGCACCTGAAATGGCAGAAGTCACCACTACCACGCGATCCCATTCGGAGCGGGCTTCTTTTACGATTTGAGCGGCCTGCAATAAGGCCTGGGCTGAGCCAACCGAGGTGCCTCCGAACTTCATTACAAGCGTTTTGGATGATTTATCTACCATAAAACTCTCCTTTTGATGATTTCTGCAATGATCATTGGCTTTTTGCAAATAAAAAAACGCCCCACGTTTCCGTGGAGCGCTGATGTGCGGGTAAGCAGCCTGTGGCTAACTGTATCCAAACACCAAAACCCCACGGGATATCCGCGAGGGAGTGGGAGTGGTGGTAGTCATACTGCAAAAGGCCAGGTTCATAATGGGCGCATTTATATCACCGTGGAGGTGGCCTGTCAAGAAGAAGGAAGGAAGGTTTATTATCATCACAGCACTGTCACGATTGAACCTCGCGGGGTTTTTTCCACTTCAATCCGGTTGGGGAAGGCTTCTTTTAATTCATCCAGGTGGGTAATGATTAAGATTTTTGCAAAATCGACCTTGACCAGATTGATGGCTTCGATCAGTCGCTGGCGGCCCTGGGTATCTTGAGAACCGAAACCCTCATCGATGACCAGGGTTTGCAAGCGAGCCCCGGTTCGGCGGGCAAGGATCTCGGATAGCGCCAGGCGGATGGCAAAGTTGACCCTAAAGGCTTCACCTCCTGAGAACATCTCGTAATCACGAGTTCCGGCTCCATCGCTGATCTGGATATCCAATGTTTCCTTTAAATCATCGCGCTTTTTGTCCTTGTAACCGGCCTGGGTCACAAAGCGCACATTCATTGTGCCGTTTGAGAGACGGTCGAGGAGTTCGTTGGCTTTTTCTTCGATCTGTGGCAAGGCTTGCTCGATCAACAAAGCTGGAACCCCGTCCTTGCCAAAGGCGCGCTCAAGCGTTTTGTGATTCTTGATCTGGATAGCCAGGTCTTCACGTTGCGATTCCAGACCGGATTTACGGATACGCAAATCGCCCAGTACGTTCACTTTTTGCTGCGCCGCGCCAACTTCACGGGTCAGGATGTTTTCGCGTTCCTGGGCATCCAGCAGCGTTTTTTCGGCCGCGTGCAGGTTAGGGGTGCTGGCCTTTAAGTCCTCCAGGCTTTTTCGTTCTGTGTCATGATTTATTTTTAACGCGTCGAGGTCAGCCAGAAGAGTCTTGATCTGGTTTTGAATATCGTCGAGCTCCCGTTCTAGCGGGACCAGAGCTGCGCGAGCAGACTCCAGTGTGCGCAGTTCGCTTTCAGAGGCGCGCCCGCTTTGTTCGGCGCGCCGGATGGCGTCGTGAGCAACTGCGTCGTACCCGAGTGATTTAAGGTGTGCCTCCATTTGGGCCAGCTTTTCGCGTTCAGCCAGGGCGAAATTGGCTTTTGTCACAATCTCGACAATTTCAGTCAGGCGCGGCTTGCCTGTGTTGGTCCAAGTTTCAATCGCGGAGCGCAAGGTTTTGATCTGTTCGGTTAATTGGGCGGCGCGAGTGCTGCGCAGTGTACGCTCTGCCTCAAGGCCCGTAAGGTTGTTCAGCTCGGTCTCGATCTCCAGCACCTTATCTTCCAGTGTGTCGAAGATAGTTTTTTCCGTTGAGGTCTTCACCTCCAGTGCTTTCCCGATGGCCTGCAGTTCACGGTCAATGCGCGCAAGATTCTGGCGCGCAGGGGCGCAGTAGCTTTGGGTTATCAGCATCTTGCGAATTTGTGCCAGATGCGGGGCATCCTTTTCATCCCAGTCGGTAATGGCTTGCAGATTAGCTTGCAAGCGTTCGTTGATCTTTGTAACAGCCGTGACATAGAAAAGGTGATCCTTCTCAACTCGCCCAAAACCCGTGATTTCCTTCTCGAGGCTGGCAATTTCATGGAGCAGGCTCTCAAGCCCGGTTTTGTTTTTGCGGAACACATCGCCTTTTTCTTTACCTTCGCTGCGCAGGCTGTCGATCAATTTCTGACGGTCTTCCGCATTGAGAGGCTGCCCGCAAAGTGGACAGAGAGCGCCATCGGTCAGTTCCAATTTTTTGATGCGCTCATCCAGTGATTCCATCTCCACTCTCAGGCGTTCATTACTGCTTTTGAGCACGACCATCTCTTCCCTTTTTGCTTGGACCAGCAGTTCCATATCTTTGCGCAGGTTTAATTGGGTCTCAGCCTGGCCTAGTTGACCCTCTGATTCATCCAGTTCGAGCTGCAGTTTTTTGAGAGCAGAACGTTGGGTCTCAACCGCTTCGTTTTGTTTTTCAAGCGTTCTCAGTTCCTGTTCTAGTCGGGTCATTTCGGAGCTAATTTCCATGAGCGGTGCCTGGCGCAGTTTTGCCTGTTCGCGGAAGCGGGCAATGATGGCCTGAGACTGTTCCAACCGTGCACGTACCTTGAGCCGGGTCTCAAGCGCTGAAAGCAAGGTCTGGACTTGGGACAGTTCGTTTTCAAGTTCATCCCATTTTTGCTGGTTGTCATGTATCTCCAACTCGCGGCGTAGCAGGTTGTCGCGTTCTTGTTCCAAGCGTGCCTGTTCTGCGCCAATTTTGGCCAGGGGTTCCTGGCGGACTTTTTCTTGTTCTCGGAATATTTCTGCCAGGTTATCCCACTTTTCTAATTCAGTTCTTGCAGAGCGCCAGGCGCTGTGAGCGGCTTCTACAGCTGCTGCTTTGGAAACAATATCGAAAAATTGACCTCGCTCTTTATTCCGACCAGCCTGGCGGGCCAGGATCGTTTCGAAATTACTGGTTCCATGCGCGATCTGGCCTGCGAGTTTTTCGACCAGTTCCTGTTGGCGTTTCAAAGTTTCCAAGGCTTGTTTAATGGTGGACATGACCAATTCCTGGGTTTTGCGGGTTTCCACCAGGCGCACCAGTTCCGTCTCGAGTTCATTTAAACGTACCTTACGGGTGGGTTCCTCGGCGAGTTCTGTATTGATCTCAGCCAGTCTCCCATCCAGAGAGGCCAGTTCGCTCTCGATAGCTTTCCGCTGTTCGGCTGTGCGCTCACGATAGGTTTCCCATAACTCAAGACCCAGGATGCTAGCCAGGATGCGTTTCCGATCGGCGGGGCGTTGTTGTGTGAATTGGTCTGCTTTGCCTTGCAAAAAGAAGGAAGCGTTGACGAAGGTGTCGTAGTCAAGACGCAAGATGTTTTCAATGCGAGTTTGGGTGGCGCGCGAACTTGCTTCGGTGAGCGGGCGAAAAGTGCCGTTATTCTGGATCTGGAATTCGAGTAGTGTGGATTTTCCGCGGGTCATGATTCGTTGGATGCGATAAATACTTTGCTCATAAGAAAAGCTGAAAACTACCTCGGCGCTTTCGCTGGCGCTGTTGATCAAGGTATCGTCTCTTTTGCGCGCCTGCCCAAACAAGACCCAGGTGATGGCATCCAGAAGAGACGATTTACCAGCCCCGTTCTGCCCAGAAATGCAAGCCAGCTCAAAAGTGGTGAAATCGATTTCGACCGGATCGCGATAAGATAGAAAGCCAGTTAGTTTGAGACGAAGTGGGATCATGCTATTTATTTTAACCTACGAAATGATATTTCTGGCAGAGACGTTGCCGGAAACGTCTCTGCCAGAAAAGCTTGCCCGGTATGTTGACTGATGTTATCATAGCTGGGTGTTTAACCTTGATCCTGCTACCAGCCGTCGCCGAACAACATTGGTCGCTATTATCCTGGCGACGATTCCGTGTTATTGCATTGGATGGCTGGCCTGGACACTCACGCCTGAAAAGCAAACCCCGACCCCAACTTCCACGGTCACCGCTACTGTTACCGGCACTGTACCTGTGTCGGCGACAACCCTGGTCGTTGCGACTCTGACCGGCGCACCTTCGACTACTCCCAACGTGATTACAGTTACCTCAACCTTAACGTCGACGCTGACGTTTACGCCCACATTGAGTCGCACCCCCGCGCCTTCCTGGACCCCGTTCCTGCCCCCAACTTTTACCTTTACACCCAGCTTAACTCCCATCCCTGCTACGGCAACCTACACAGCTTCACCAGTGCCGCCGTCGGCGACTCCTGTTCCACCAACAGCTACTCCGTTATCTCCCACATCGACCGAGGCAGCCCCCACATCTACCGGGGAGACTCCTACATTGACGCTTACTGCCACTGTGGGGGTTACCCCGTAAGGTTTTCCCGCCCGGCTGGTTCGGGCTGGTGACAGCCAGCAGCCCCTTTCAATTTGGAAATTCGCTATCCATTTCTATAAAGAGTCCAACCTCATGCTTGAAATCACCCCATTTCTAAAATCTTTATTGTCCGTTTCTGGCCTATCTGGTTATGAAGGACCTGTGGCCAACCTGATCGAAGAAAAATGGCGACCGCTGGTGGATGAACTGACTGTCAGCCGTCTTGGCTCTTTGCATGGGCTGAAAAAAGGAACAGTTCGCGCGGGTGAATCGGGCGCTGGCAAGCGTCCCTCGATTATGATCGCCACACATATGGATGCTATCGGCCTGATGGTGACAGAAATTGTCGGCGAGTTTCTGCACTTTACCCAGGTGGGTGGTATTGACCCGCGCATTTTGCCCGGGACACCGGTCATTGTCCACGCTACGGGTGCTGGCAAAGCTGAAGAACTTTTCGGCGTAGTGGCCCAACCACCTATGTGGGCCATCCCTGGTGGTAAAAGTGACAACCCTGTCCCTCTTAAGGATCTGTTGATTGATGTTGGTTTGAACGCCAAAGAGGCCGCGTCAAGAGTTAATATCGGCGACCTGGCTTCTTATGCTACTCAACCGGTCGAACTGGCGGGGGATGTGCTTTCCGGGCATACGCTCGATAATCGTGCTTCAGTGGCGGCTTTGACGGTTGCGCTGGAAGAATTGAAGGGTAAATCCCACGCCTGGGATGTGTGGGCCGTGGCTACTGCGCAGGAAGAAACTGGGCTGGGGGGCGCTTTTACTTCGGCCTTCGCGCTGCGCCCGGATCTGGCAGTGGCAGTGGATGTGACCTTCGCCAAAGGCCCCGGCGCTGCTGATTGGAAAACCTTCCCGCTTGGGAAAGGGCCTACCCTGGCCTACGGACCTAATATTCATACATACTTATTTACAAAATTTAAAGAGCTGGCTGACAGACTCGAAATCCCACATGGGGTCGAAATGGTTCCGCGACATAGCGGGACAGATACATACGCTCTACAGATCACAGCCGAAGGCATCCCCACCTTCGTTCTTGGTATTCCGCTGCGCTATATGCATACGCCGGTCGAAATGGTTGCTTTAAAGGATATTCAGCGCACCGGGCGTATCCTGGCCGAGTTCATTGCGGCTCTCGAAGTGGATTTTTTAGAAAAAATCACCTGGGATGAATAAAATGGCTGACAAGACTCCTGTAATCGGTACTTCCCAGTTCAAATTGCTGGAAAAACTTTGCAACGCCATCGCCGTCTCGGGCGACGAGGGTGAGGTGCGCAAGATTGTTCTGGATGAAGTAAAACCGTATGCCGAAGATGTCAAAGTAGATTCGCTCGGCAACGTGTTGGTCAACAGAATCGGAAAAGGCCCGGAGCGTGTGCGGGTGATGTTGGATGCCCATATCGACGAGGTCGGTATGATGCTGGTCAATGATGATGGCGATGGCCTGTTTAGTTTTGAAATCGTCGGCGGGATAGATCCGCGCTCTTTGCCAGGCAAGCAAGTTCGGGTTGGCAAAAACAAGCTGCCCGGGGTCATCGGGGCGCGTCCAATTCACCTGACAACAGTCGAAGACCGCCAGAAAATGATCCCATTGGATGCGTTGCGCATAGATGTTGGTCCGGGTGGCTCCGGCAAGGTTAAGCTGGGTGAGCGCGCAGGGTTTGCGACCCAGTTCCGCCGCGTGGGCGGAAACATATTCGCCAAGTCGATCGATGATCGGATTGGGGTTGCTATATTGCTCGAGCTGCTCAAAACTGCGCCTGAAAACATCGATTTGTGTCTGTCTTTCTCTGTCCAGGAGGAGATCGGTTTGCGCGGTGCACAAGTGGCTGCTTACCACTTTCATCCGGATATGGCCATTGCGGTAGATGCGACGCCTGCTAACGATCTGCCGGTGCATGATGGTTCAGAAAACACTTTATATAACACCCGGTTAGGATCCGGACCAGCGATCTACACCTCTGATGCCGGAACCCTGCACGATCCTCGCCTGGTCCGCTTTTTGGCAGAGACTGCAGGTGCAGTCCATCTTCCATATCAATTTCGCCAACCGGGCGGTGGGGGCACAGATGCCGGCGCGATTCACCGGGTACTGACAGGCGTGCCGACCGTCAGCGTTTCAGTACCGCATCGCTACGCTCATACAGCCATTTCTCTTGCCCGGGTGGAAGATTGGAAGAATACACTGGCGCTTCTGTATTCTGCGCTCAGGCGTATTTCGCCAGCCTTGTTGCAACAAGAGCGCTCCTGATCCAGACGGAGATGCGCCAATCTGATAATACGATTCATGACAGCTATTAACGGTTTGCGATGGAAGACGTGTTGATATGAATGGATTAGTTGCTTTGCTGGGTTCGGGCGAATATTTAGCGGTGATGAATGAGATTGACAACTATTTGCTGAAACAAACTGTGCCGGATGGCCGCAGCCCGCGCGTGGTTTGTCTCCCGACGGCAGCCGGTATGGAGGGTGACGCCTCAGTTAGCCGCTGGATGCGGATGGGTCAAGAACATTTTATGGCATTGGGCGCAGATGTGCAGTCTTTACGCCTGACCAATCGCGCCGAAGCCGATGATTCGCAGTTTGCAGCACAGATCAAAGCTGCGGACCTGATTTATTTTTCTGGCGGCAATCCGTCATATTTATATGAGTCGCTGCAGGGCAGCCGGGCGTGGGACGCGGTGTTGACCGCTACGCAACGCGGGGCTGCCTTCGCTGGTTGTTCAGCAGGCGCGATGTTCGTGGGCGAATTTTTACCGGATCTGCGCGGATTTCGTCTTCAGCAAAAAAAAGTTTTTGCGCTGCTGGCCAACTCGCATATTTTCCCTCATTTCGACCGGATGGTAGCCTGGCGTGGAATTACCATACCCATTTTGCAGCCCCTGATCCCGGTTGGAGAATATGCCTTGGGGCTTGATGAAGACACGGCTTTGGTGGGCAGGCTGGGCGGTGACTGGCAGGTCATGGGTCGCCAGAAGGTATATGTCATAACCAAAACTGAGATCAATTCTTACGCCGCGGGTGAACATGTCACTCTCCCGGCCTGACAAAGAGCAACTTGTGAAATGTGGATAAGGAACCTTATATGAAACAACTCATCCAGAAATTGACCGAAACTTTTGGCCCCTCCGGCTTTGAATCCGTTATCCGCGCTGTCATTCGCGCAGAAGTGGAGCCGCTGGCTGATGAAATCCGAGTGGATGCGCTCGGTAATTTGATTGTCCGCAAAGGCCCGGCAAAGAATGCGGGTAAGGCGACCAGCAAGCGGATCATGATCGCTGCCCACATGGACGAGATCGGTATCATTGCCACGCACATCGATGAGAATGGTTTTGTCCGTTTCACCGGCATTGGCGGGGTCTTTCCGCGGAATTTGCCTGGCGGGCGGGTACGATTTATGAACGGCACCCTCGGCGTGATTGGGCTTGAACCCACTGAAAAACCGGGCGATTCCCAACCTATGGAAAAATGTTATATTGACATCGGCGCTAGCAGCAATAAAAACCACCCGGTCAAGATTGGTGACGTGGCTAGCTTTGATCGCAGCTACCTCGAGATGGGCGACCGGTTGGTGGCCAAGGCGATGGACGATCGCATTGGTTGTGCGGTGGCGATCGAGGCGCTCCGTGCGCTCAAATCCACCCCACATGAAGTTTACTTTGTCTTCACAACACAGGAAGAGGTTGGCACGCGTGGCGCAGAAACATCTGCTTATGGCATTGACCCCGATCTGGGTTTTTCAATCGATGTGACTGGCTGGGGCGATACCCCCAAACAAAAAGGGCTTGAGATGAGCCTGGGCAAGGGTCCGGCGATCAAGATTAAAGATGGTGGTATGCTTTCCGATCCGCGCATTGTCAACTGGATGATCCAAAGTGCCGAAAAGGAAAAACTTCCCTACCAGCGCGAAGTGCTTCTCGGCGGCACCACCGATGCGCGCGCCATGCAGTTGGTCCGCGCAGGTGTACCGGTGGGTTGTATTTCCATTCCCTGCCGGTACGTACACAGCCCGTCCGAAATGGTCGATTACCGGGATGTGCAAAATGCTGTCAAACTCATCGATGTTTTACTAAGCAATCCGGTCGAATTGTAAAAATTAATAATCCTGGCAAGAACAACGTACCGCGCACCCTTTGCGGAGACAGGTGCGCGGTATATTATTTACAGTTCATTTGTTCTAAATTACTTGCTTTTTTATTCGATTCAGAGTAAATTTTAACAGTCTTCAGCCCCATGTTTCTCCAGGAGTATTCATGACTGACCAATTTTATCTGGGCCGCAATTATGATCTTAAAAATGCCAGGGTAGGTGAGCAGCGCCTTTATTATGACCCGGTTGACTTGACCACACATGCTGTGATCACTGGTATGACTGGTTCGGGCAAGACCGGTTTGTGCATCAGCCTGATGGAAGAAGCTGCGCTGCAAGGCATCCCCGCTATTTTGATCGACCCAAAGGGTGATTTGACCAACTTGCTGCTGCATTTTCCGCAGCTGGCTCCTCAGGATTTTCAACCCTGGTTGGATGCCGATACCATCCGGCGTCAGGGAAAAACATTGGAAGATGCCGCGAGTGAGACAGCCGCCCAATGGAAGCAAGGCTTGGCTGAATGGGGACTGGATCAGGAACATTTGCGCCGGTTGAGCAGCGCCGCGCATTATGCTGTTTATACGCCCGGCTCAGACGCGGGTTTGCAGATTAGTGTGTTGTCCTCGCTTGAGGCTCCCGAGCTGCCCTGGGAAGGTAACAAGGAAATCTTACGCGAGAAGATATCTAGCACAGTGACAGCTTTGTTGGGCTTGGTTGGTTATGACAATATCGATCCGCTGCGCTCTCGTGAACATATCCTACTTTCTAATATTTTTGAGTCTTCCTGGAGCCAAGGCCAAAGCCTTGATCTGACTGAATTGATCCTTCAGGTTCAGTCCCCACCTTTTGAAAAGCTCGGGGCGTTTGCGGTGGATAATTTTTTCCCGGCCAAAGAGCGCAACCTGCTGGCGATGACGCTTAACAACATCCTGGCTTCCCCGGCTTTTCAGTCCTGGCGCGAAGGCGAGCCGATGGACGTTCGCTCCCTACTTTTCGCCGAGGATGGCAAACCGCGTCACAGCGTTTTTTATCTTGCCCACCTGAGTGATGGAGAGCGCATGTTTTTTGTGACCCTGCTGCTTTCAGCCATTGAAACCTGGATGCGCACGCAGTCAGGCTCCATCTCACTTCGCGCGCTGGTTTATTTTGACGAACTATATGGTTATCTGCCTCCGACCGCCATGCCGCCAAGCAAAACCCCTTTGCTGCGCATGCTTAAACAGGCGCGGGCTTTTGGGGTGGGCATGGTATTGGCTACGCAAAATCCGGTTGACGTGGATTACAAAGCGCTTTCAAATGCTGGTTCATGGTTTGTGGGGAAACTGCAGACTGAACGGGATAAAAACCGACTGCTGGATGGCCTGCAGTCGGCTAGCGCCGACCTTGATCGCAATACCTACAGCGACATCATTTCCGCATTGGGTAAGCGCGTTTTTTTGCTGCATAATATCCATGCCAATGGGGCGGTGCTGTTCCAAACCCGTTGGACAATGAATTTTTTGGCCGGACCGTTGACCCGTTCGCAGATTCCGAATTTGAACCGGCTGGTCGGGGCCAGCCAGTCCGCTTTTGTAGACCGGTTGGAGCAGCCTCAAGTTGCGGATGATCTCTCCCAATTTCAACCGATCTCTACCCCTGCGGTGGAAACCTTACCCGGGTTGAAGTCTGTTGAAAGCCGATCAGAGCCTCCCCATAAAAGCCGGACGGCCCAGCCAGAGTGTGTGACCTCTGGTCTGGAAGGTAGTCAAACAAAGCCGGTGATCCAACCCGGGGTTTCGGAATACTTCCTGCCAGTCAACTATAGCTTGACAGAGGCTTTCAAATTGGCGACGGAACCCATGCCAGCCGATTCTTGTTTGGTTGCGGTGCTTTACCGTCCAACTTTGCTGGCTTGCGCCAGGGTACGTTTCGTTGACCGGCAGTATGGCATTGACCATGAAGTCATCCGCGATGCGCTGGTGGATGTTCTCGATAGGCGCAAAGCTGTGCGTTGGGAGGATTTTCCTTATGACGGCCCGGGGATGGAAAAATTGGAGGACCAGCCTGCGCCGCAGTCCCGTTTCATCATCCCCGATGCGTCTTTTGGAGATGCGAAGTTGATCAAAACTTTGCAAAAGGATTTCAGCGATTGGGTCTACCGGAGTACACAGATCAACGCGCGTGCTAATCAGGTTTTGAAGATTTATGCCGGGCCAGATGTTTCCCCGGCTGAATTCCGAACAGCCTGTTCGGATGCGGCCCGCCAGGCGCGCGATGCCGAAATTTCTAAACAGGTAGCCGTAATCGATCGGCAGTTGACTGCCATGCAAGAAAAGCTTGCTCGCGAAGAACGTAAATTGAGTCAAGACCAGGTCGAATACGAAAACCGCAAGCAGGAAGAAACCGGGAATATGCTGGAACTTGGCGCGGGAATCTTGGGATTGGGACGCAAGAAAAGTGTTACCACCCATTTTACCAAGAGTCGCTTGTCACAGCAGGCGAAAGCGGAAGTGGGCGATACATTGGATGCCATTCGGCAGTTCAAGCTGCAGATCCGGGAGCTTGAGCAGAAGCGCCAACAGGTAGCGCTGACTTCTCACGAGCGCTGGGCCGGGATGGTTAATCAGGTCAGCGATATTCCGATCCTGCCAAAGAAGGGTGATGTGTATGTGCCCATTTTCGGTGTGGCTTGGCAGCCGTTTTATATTATTCGTGGCGGAAATGAAGTTTACGAACTGCCCGCTTTTGGCCCGGAATAAGGTGGATATATTTTAAATTGCATGAATTGGGACTGCATCCTGTATAATTGAACTATGTTCCGGTCCCGCGCCATCATTATTCGTAATCGTCACATCGCACTGATCAAGCGTCAGCGTGAAGGGCGTACATATTACGTCGTCCCTGGCGGGGGCAGGGAACCGGGCGAAACCCCTGAGCAGACCGCAATCCGCGAGAGTTACGAGGAATTGGGTCTCAATGTTGCGATTGATCGCTTATTGGCCAGGGTGGTTTTTCGAGGGCGGGAACAGTTTTACTTCTTTGCCAGGGTAACGGGAGGTCACTTCGGGACCGGTAACGGGCCAGAAATGACCGGGAAATATCCGCCGGAGCGGGGCACTTACACACCGGTCTGGATTTCGCTCAAGCATGTCGAGCATATAAACCTCTTTCCACCTTCCATCGCGGCGCTTGTTTCCAAGGCAGCCATTTCCGGTTGGCCGGAAATTACTGTGGAGATTGTGTTGGATTAATCCAGGCTGATGGTGGAATAATTCGGTATCCGGTGGGTCGTTGAAAATCGTGTTGGAGAAGTGTATACTGATGATTGAATCATCCAGGAGAGAAAATTATGGATAGCCATCATTCAATTTATTGTATTATTCCGCCGCATCTGCTTAAAAAGATCGCTGAGAATGGTTCAATCGAACAAGCGGATAAAGCCATGCATACGATTGTCGCGACCGAACAGTTGCGCGGCCGGCGCCGTGGTATTGAGAGCATGAGTGCTTTCAAGATGTCGATGTCCTTGGCAGCCGGTCCGATCGGAAAAATGCGAACGGTTTACGACGCTAGAAATGGCCTGAACCTGCCTGGCGCCGCGGTGCGCAGTGAAGGTGAAGCGCCTGTAGCTGATGTGGCCGTCAACGAGGCTTTTGATGGTTTGGGGTTCACTTATGATCTGTTTTCCGATATTTATGGCCGGAATTCGATCGATGATAAAGGCATGAAATTAGATTCAACCGTACATTACCAGGTGAGTTATGACAACGCTTTTTGGGATGGGCGTCAGATGGTATACGGTGATGGCGACGAGGATCTGCCGGTTTCACAGCGGCTTTTTAACCGCTTCACGATTGCGTTAGATGTAATTGGGCATGAACTTGCGCATGGGGTCACCCAGAATGAAGCCAACCTGGCTTACTGGGATCAGTCGGGCGCCTTGAACGAATCCTTTTCAGATGTATTCGGTATACTTGTTAAACAATACCACCTGAAGCAGACTGCTGACGAATCCAACTGGTTGATCGGGGAAGGGCTGTTCAGTTCCAATATTAACGGGGCCGGGTTGCGTTCCATGAAAGCCCCGGGGACGGCTTATAACGATCCTGTACTTGGTAAGGATCCTCAGCCCGGGCACATACAAGATATTGTCAATACCACCCAGGATAATGGCGGAGTGCATATCAATTCTGGCATCCCTAATCATGCTTTTTATGTGGTTGCTATCGATCTTGGCGGTTATGCCTGGAATAAAGCCGGGATGATCTGGTATAAAACCTTGACTGAAAAGTTAACGGAGCGATCTAATTTCCAGGATGCAGCCAACCTGACCTATCAATCCGCGGGCGATTTATATGGGATTGGTAGTCTGGAACAGAGCGCTGTAAAGAACGGCTGGTCGAAAGTTGGGATCAAGGTTGAAGTTATCCCTACTGTGCCTACAGTTCCTATTCCTGATCCTGCTACACCCAAACCAAACCCTCTACCAAACTCAACACCTGGGAGTGGTTGTATGACGCAGATCATGCGCGCGTTTGGGCTCGCGGGATCTGGTCAGAAAAAGAGAAAATAATGAAGATCTATTTTGAACGGATTGGCGGTTTCGCCGGACTGAAGTTGGCGCTAACCCTGGATTTGGATGACTTGGCCGCTGATGATGCAGAGGCTTTACAGAAAATGGTTCAGGACGCCAGCTTTTTTCACCGACCGGAACCAGATAAAGCCCCAGGCATCTCGGATGGTTTCCAATACACCCTGACGGTGGAGCAGGATGCGGATCAGCGCACCCTGCAAGTTAGCGAAGGTGCGCTCCCCGAAGAATTGCGACTGCTGATGAATGACCTTTCCATCAGAGCGCGTTCTCGCAAACGCTAAGGGAGAATTCACACTTCCAATTGTTTTGAAATAATCTTATTATGATTTAACAATGGCACTCGTTCTTGTATTGAATTAATATAATTGCACGGAGGCCACTATGTCAAAAAAGATATTCCAAACAATTATTCTTTTAGCGCTTCTCTTTGCATCCTTGGCTGGTCCAGCCAAGGTCGAAGCCTGGGTGGGTTGTGGTTCGACCTATACTGTTCAATGGGGGAATACCTTATCCGGGATTGCAGCCAGCTGCGGTACGACGATGGATGCAATTAGGCTTGCAAATCCTGGCCTGGGTTCATGGGTGTATGCCGGGCAGGTGTTGATGCTCCCCGGCGCCTCTTGGGATGCCGGTGGAGGTTATTCCATTTATATCGTCAACCATGGTGATACGCTCAAGAATATTGCCATACGCTTTGGCACTACGATGGATGTTCTCGCCAGCTTGAACGGGATTTACAACTACAACCTGATCTATGCTGGCCAGCGTCTGACAATCCCGAGTGCCGGTTACATTCCACCAGTTCCTCCACCCCCACCTTCATCCGGTTCGACTTATATCATCCAACCCGGTGATACCCTGCGTATACTGGCTTACCGTTGGGGGGTGAGTACTTATGACATCCTGGCAGTCAACCCGCAAATCACGAATGCGAATGTGATCTATGTCGGTCAGGTGATCAACATCCCGGGCGTGTCAATAGCGCCTAATCCCAGTTATTACACAGTCAAGGCCGGGGATACGCTTCGGATCATTGCCAATATTTATGGTACGACTGTTTACAATCTCCAAGTGCTGAATCCGCAGATATGGAATCCAAATTGGATTTATGTTGGTATGGTTCTGCGTGTTCAGTAACCTGACCCTGGGTACAACAACCTTGATCAGGCTGAGAAGGATTGCGCTCATCATAATATTATATTGCCAACCAGCGTTAGCGCCAGGATATCATTGCTGGTTCCTGGCTAAATAATTTGAGCGAACTTCGCCCTCAGTTGTGAATATGTCGGATTAAATTACTTGGCATGGTCGGTGGTCTGGATCGGCAAAGCTTCATCGATTGACATTATTTTGTGAAGCTATCTCGGTCTGTTTGCCTATTTGAACGGTGCTCCGCTCTTGATGCAGGTTGGCGAATTGTCAACCTGCTTTTTTCACAGCGCGGCAGTATAGTAGAATTGCCTTATGGAAAGCAGATCATCCCCTAAACACATCCTTGGTATCTTCATTTTTTCTACTGGAATCTTGCTCTGCACAGTCCTTACTGCCACCATGACCTGGGCAAATTTTGAGGCTGACTTTTATGGATTTCAACGCTTTACATCCGATCGTTTCAGTGGCCTGATCTGTCCCATTTTATTGACCCATCACGAAACAGGTACCATCTTAGTCGATATTAAAAACCCCACTGAGAAAACCATTGATCCGATCATCCGGATTGATACGAGTACATCTGGCATCCCAGGCACAAAACAAATCCAGCTCAGTCTCCTACCCGGGCAGACTCAACATCTGGCGCAGACAGTATCCGCTGATAATATCGACCTGGGTTATTTTATTTTTGCTAAAGCCTATCGCTACGCATCTTATCCCCTACCGGCTGCTGAAGCCACTTGTGGCACGCTGATCCTCGATTTGCCTCTCCTGAACGGGATGCAATTTTACCTGGTCTGTTTGGCTGTGAGCCTGGTCGCTGTTCCCCTCGGCATGTGGCTGTGGTCATGGAGAGAAGATGAAAAGATCTATAATGCTTCCAAAGCCATGGCAGTCATTGCTTTGGCTGGGATACTGCTCAGCGCCAAAGTGGGATGGGGACTTGGGTTGTTCTGCCTGATACTGACCCTGTTGTTGTCCACTGTCATTCTTCGGCTGGTGACTCCAAAATAATAGCTGCGAAAAATCGTAAAAGACCCGGGAAACGGTTGACGGGTCAAAGCGCCAGTAATATTAATTGAGTTGAGTGCAGCTGGCAGAACGTCCCGTCCTAATTTCGGGAAGACCTCATCAGAACCCAGGCCATACCAAACGCCAGGCTGATAAACCAGACCGCGCGAAACTGGTTGACGGTTGGCGTTACGTTTGTTGCCGGATTGATTTATCCCGAACCAGGTCTGGTTAATGCGAGGAAAATTACATTCCTGTACTTACCGCCACACCTGCGATGGCCTGCCCGGTTTCGAGCCCTAGGTGCTTTTGGGCTTGTGGTCAGAGACTTGGCAAAAGGAAATGTGACTCGAATGGCACCAGACAGCCAGGACAGACTGGTCGTTGATCACCTCGCAGCTCTCCAGAACGCCCAAACTGCGCTCCAGCGCGGTGATAAAGCCTCTGTTCAGACCAGGGTTTGGCGGCGGGCTGTCCGGTACCTGATCTCCAAAGCCGCGATGATAGCACTCACGATCTTTATCGGGGTCTTCATCACTGTCTTGCTGGTCAGTCAGAGCGGGCAGATGGAAAAAGCCGCCCGTTCTCAGGTTTCTAATGAAGTCGCTGCCCTGCGTTACATCCTGCCGGATACGCTCAGCCTGGAGGATGAAGCCCGCCTGCAGGCGACGCGTGCCGCAGCGGAGGTCAGGCTGGGTCTGGACCTGTCTTTTTGGCCGCGTCAAACCAAGTGGACATTGGATGCGCTGCGGCTGGATTGGAATTGGCCAGTGCCATACCGGTTGATGGTCTATTCCCCAGATGGGAAAAGCCTGCCCACTTATCGAGAACTGATTTTGCACTATTTCCCCAGCACGATTTTGCTGGCGGGTGTCTCAAACTTCCTGATTTTTATCCTCGGTCTGCCCCTCGCCCTGTACCTGGCCCGTCGCTACGGCAATTGGGTCGACCGCGTCTTGTCCCTGCTGGTGCCGGTCTCCTCGGTGCCAAGTTGGGTGCATGGGGTTTTGCTTATTTCCATCTTTGCAGTTGAATTCCGCCTGTTTCCTCCCAGCGGAATGTTAGAAACCATCCCCCCTGAGGCAGGTTGGAAGTATATTTTGTCCATCCTGCGGCATCTGGCCCTGCCAACCCTGGCTATTTGCCTCAGCCTGTTCTTCCAACTGGTCTATGCCTGGCGGACTTACTTCTTGATTTATAGTGAAGAAGATTATGTCGAGTTGGGAAAGGCCAAAGGACTTCCCAACCAGACTCTTGAGCGGCAATACCTCCTTCGCCCGGCGCTGTCCTACATTATCACCAGCTTTGCCCTCTCGCTCGTCACCTTCTGGCAAGCCATCATGGCCCTGGAGGTGGTCTTTGGTTGGCCGGGAATCGGCTGGTTGTTCATCAAGAAAGCCATGCCCAATTTTTGGGGCGAATCGATGTATCAAGGTGACCTGATTATTGCAGTCGGGGTGGTGGTCATTTTTGCCTACTTATTGGGGGCAGTGGTCTTTTTGCTGGATATTATCTATGTCTTCGTCGATCCGCGCATCCACCTGGCAGAACCCTCGGCGACGGTGCGCTTGAAAGTGGAAAAAACCCGGCCTGCCGGTCTCTTTTGGCGGGCACAAAAAGACTGGGGATGATCCTTGGCCTATCGACAGCCTGACTCGGCCTCAGTATCGTCAGATGGCCCTCGATTGGGCAGATTCAGTCAGGGACTTGTTCGAGAGCCTCGCGCGGGGATTAAAATCCAGCCTTGTTGAACTCAAACGTTATCCGCAGGCTGTGATTGGCCTGACGATTATTGCCTTCCTGGTCTTGGGTTCGCTTTATGCAGTGGCGGTTCTGCCCTACGAAAAAATTGGCCGGACGTGGTCGCGCGAAACCCTGACCGGACGCGCTGAAATTCCCAACCTGGCCAAGCCCGCCTGGCTCAATTGGTTCAGGCGCGAAAAATTGCTTTCATTGTTGACCGTCGGTACCCAGGATGATCAGACCCCACACCATGAACAGATTCTCGAAAACCAGGCGCGGTTGGTTTCGTTCGACCTGGCTTTTGACTACCCCTATGCCGAACCGCCACGGGAGCTGTTTCTCTACCTCGAGTCGGATTACCTCGAAAAGCGGCCTTTTGTGACTTTGACCTGGCTCACCCCCGATGGGCGGAAGTTCAACCTGCGGAGTGTTTCAGTGGCCGAGCCATTTACCTACAGTTTCGAGGAGAATCTGCCCTATAAGCGGTTGGTGGCCGCGAACCCGCACTGGCAAAAATGGTTCGAGCTGGGGAAAATATTTACCACACCTGCGCATACCCTGCTTTTTGTTGACCCCACCGCCGACACCCCGCTGACGGTCAAGGGGACCTACCATCTCCAGATTGAAGTCATGTTTTTCGAACCGGGTGGTGAGGTGCGCGCCGATTTGTTCCTGCTCGGGCAGGTTTATGGTCTGGCCGGGACAGATTACTTGCGGCGCGACCTGCTTGTCCCGCTGCTCTGGGGTCTGCCCTTTGCTCTCGTCTTTGGATTGCTGGGTGCGCTGGTCACCACGGTTATTTCGATGATTGTGGCTGCCAGCGGGGTCTGGTTTGGCGGCTGGGTGGACCAACTGATTCAGCGCCTGACGGAAGCCAACATGATCTTGCCGGTGCTGGTGATTGCCGTGCTGGCCCAGGCGCTTTTCAATATCAGCCTGTGGATGATTCTGGCGGTGGTGGTGCTCCTCAACATTTTTGGCAGCCCCGCCAAAACCTTCCGCGCGGCGTTTTTGCAGATGAAATCTGCGCCTTACCTCGAGGCGGCTCAGGTCTACAATGCCAGCCATCGCCGGATTATCTTTTTCTACCTTTTGCCGCGAATTATTCCGGTTTTGGTGCCCCAGTTGATTACCCTGATCCCCAGTTATGTTTTTCTGGAGGCCACCCTTGGCCTGTTCAACATCAAATCCAATTACCCTACCTGGGGAACTGTGATTTACCAGGCCCTGATTAAAGGTGCGATGTGGGGCTCATCCTACTGGGTACTCGAGCCGCTGGCGATGTTGTTGTTGACCGGTCTGGCCTTTGCCATGCTTGGTTACGCCTTGGAACGCATCCTGAACCCCAGATTGCAGGGGAACAGATGAATACGTAAGGCGCGAGTATAGCCCATTCTGACATAGTAACGTCCACGCAGGATGCTGAGCTCATCGCCTTAATTAATTATTGCATTCGTAAAGCTTTTAATAATCTCCCAATTTCCAGCCTGGTTTTCCAGTAAATAATAGCCTCCTTCTACCCATAGTTTTGTCACATATATTAAAGCTTGCGTATGCGAATTGTTAAAGCCTACCCTTGAGAATATAATGCAACTCGTCTCCGAATTTGGATACTTTTGTTTCCATACATCTCGCCAGTTTGATTTACCGGTAATCTCAAGAAATTCGGGTGTACTTACCAGAACGTAATTTACGCCAAGATTCATGTTTGTCGGGAACTTGCTGGGAATAGCATTTAGGAGCAAGTAACCATCTACGGTATCGAGGGAAATACCCAACAAGTTGGAAGTAATATAATTTCTAGTTTCCTGCTCGTTTTGGGAATTACTATCTCCAAAAGTCTCATCGCGAATAATTGCAATTTTTCCAGCCGAATTACCCAAAAACAAGGAGTATATCGATTGTTCGTCCTGTTCTATGCCCTCTGGCGCGTTGCCAGATTTCAAAGTTGGTGTTTCTTGGGTTATGGGTTGGGTTGGCGCGGCAGCTTGAGGTGGGGTTTTGGCTTCCGTAGGCGCAAGTGTTGTTCTGCAAGAAGTAATTAAAGTGAGTAGCGATAAAAATAAAACCATTCGAACTGTATTTTTCATGGTTTCCTCATTTTTCTTGCATTATAGCGCCGCTTCAGGAAACGCGCTCTGCGCTGTTGGCGGCATCTTCCAATCCGTTGAGTGCATCTACGACAATATTTGTGTCAAAGACAGCCTACATTGTCACTCATCCCACTCGGAACGAAGATTTTGTTGGTAGTTTACCGCGTCGATATTACGATCTTTCCATAAACCGAAGGCGGGATGTGTTTTTAGTGAACGCCGGGTTGACCTGGTTTTAGGTTCGATTTTGCTGCATAAGAAGGCAGCGTGACACCCTGCAAGGTATCCTGGAAGGGCATCGATGGCAAGGTAACCAATGACATTTTTAATCTCCAGTTTTATTATACCAAGCAGGGTGAAAATAAAGCTCATTACTGCGCAATGGCAGGCGTTGCTGACAGATGTGTGGGCGTGGAAAATTCTTGGGAACAAGGAAAAATTAAAACGAGATTATTCAGTTTGGCGAACAAAACCGCTGCGCGAGACGCCATATCCGCCATTTTGGACTGCGATATTAGCTGACTTTATGCCCGTAGGACGCAAACCCTGTCAAAACTTTTAGGATTCGGCTAAGGCGAGTTTGTGATGATAAGCTGGGGAATATGCTTCAATTTTTTGAATAGTGTCCTTAGAAATCAGGCACCGACGTATAGTGAGATATAAATGTGAATTAATGAGCCGGTGAGTAAATACAAGGCCCTTTATAATATCCCGCATGAGAAACATCACAATGCCGGTCAAGCCCCGCTTGCGCGCCAGTGATATCCTTTATCCATAGGTGAGCACATGGATAGTTGGGAAAACATTAATGCAGTTGAGCGGATGCAGTCTTATATTGAAGCGCATCTGTGCGAGCCGATCACACTTTATATGCTGGCGAACGCGGCAGGATATTCGCCCTGGCACGCCGCCAAAATATTTAAAGCGCTGACCGGCAAAAGCCCCTTTGAATACATCCGCGCCCTGCGGCTGTCCCGGGCAGCTATCAAACTGATGAATGAAGACATCAGGATCGTGGATGTAGCTTTCGATTTTGTTTTCGATTCACACGAGGGCTTTACGCGCGCTTTTTCAAAACAGTTCGGGGTAACTCCGCAGCGTTATTCCCAGAACAGGCTACCCATCAAGTTATTCATCCCCAACAATATTCGCCAGCAGATCCTCACCCGTGAAAAAGGAGACTATAAAATGACTGAATCGTTCAAGACCAGCACGATCTTTGTCCAGGTGGTGGATCGTCCCGCCCGAAAGTTGATCCTCAAGCGCGGCGTAAAAGCTGCTGATTACTACGCCTACTGCGAAGAAGTGGGCTGCGATGTGTGGGGTGTTCTGTGCAGCATCCAGCAGGCGCTATATGAACCGGTCGGCATGTGGCTGCCGGAGAATTTTCAAATCCCCGGCACTTCCCAGTACGCACAGGGGGTGGAAGTGCATCTGGATTATTCCGGGCCCATTCCGGAAGGGTTCGATCTCATCGAGCTGCCAGCCTGCAAAATGATGGTTTTCCAGGGACCGCCCTATGATGACGCCGCCTTTGAAGAAGCCATCGGCAGCGTTTGGGAAACCATGACGAATTACAAGCCGGAGATTTATGGCTTCAAATGGGCCGATGAAGACGGTCCGCGCTTCCAGCTGGAGCCGCAGGGGTACCGGGGATACATCGAAGGCCGGCCGGTGAGAGCGCTAAATTAATCCGCTGCGACATATATTAATCGAGTAGGGAGCGGCGGCTAGCCGCCCCCTCTCACACAACTGGACGGTAGACGGAAAACTGGGGAGAATGTATTTCCGCCGCCTTCGACATGCCGCTGTCTCCAGAGTATGAACTTCGGTAATAATCTCAGCTTTTCAAAGTTTTCTTTGCATCCTTGATGGCCCAAACGTAGTGCGCGGCAGTGATAGAGTTTAGATAAGCCATCAATGAGTTCTGGTTCATCCACCTGTAGAGGCCGGGTAGAGTCAAGTCTGATTCGGTCAGGTTGTCGATAAATTGGATCGTCTTTTGATGTGATTGGCGGAATAACACCAGGGTCTGTTCGGATGTCAGGCCATGATGTTTATCGTAGATGGCCTGGTTCAGTGCCGGGAGCTGGCTCCACTTGTAGCCAGGTGCGGGCACTGCGGGTGTTTCTCCACGCACGCCGGTCTGGTACCATATGAAGAACATTTGCTGCCACTCGTAAAGATGGGCCAGGATGTCTTTGACCGCCCACGCGCAGGGAATCGGGGCATGGGCCAGTTGCTCAGCGGTCAGCGGGGCGAGGAACTTCTCCAGTGCGATCTATTCTTTCTGAATGGCTTATTGGGTCAAGATATCGGCTTCTTTGACTTCATCTGGCAAGGGCAAGCCATCCGCTTCAATCATATCCATCAATCGAACCAGTGAATGTGTTTTTGGAAAATAAACCCCACGCTGAATGCAAATAGCCTTCAATGCCTTCTCAGCAGCTTGTTGCGCATTGAAACACAGGTCTCCGAGTAATACGCCCTTGAATCTTCGACCACTTTCCGCGATTTTCAAATACTGCGGGCATGACGCAGCCATTCTTGCGGATCAGATGGGTTTTCACGCGTCATCATAAACTACTTTTCCATCTTGAAGCGCCGGTTGAATAATTGAAAACCCCCCTTGTTCACTTTTTCGGACATCTTCTTCTGTGACAACCACAATATCTACAGGTAAACCCACCCCATGGAGTTGGCGTAGGATTTTTTGAGCCATCTGGCGGCGATGAACAGACCCGTGCATAATGACCAGCATATCCAGGTCACTATCGCGGGTCATGGTACCTCTCGCAGCGGAACCGAATAACACAATTCGCTTAGGATGCGCGGTTTCTACAATTCGACGCGTAACATCCTGCAAGGTATCCTGGAAGGGAATCGATGGCAAGGTAACCAATGACATTTTTAATCTCCAGTTTTATTATACCAAGCAGGGTGAAAATAAAGCTCATTACTGCGCAATGGCAGGCGTTGCTGACAGATGTGTGGGCGTGGAAAATTCTTGGGAACAAGGAAAAATTAAAACGAGATTATTCAGTTTGGCGAACAAAACCGCTGCGCGAGACGCCATATCCGCCATTTTGGACTGCGATATTAGCTGACTTTATGCCCGTAGGACGCAAACCCTGTCAAAACTTTTAGGATTCGGCTAAGGCGAGTTTGTGATGATAAGCTGGGGAATATGCTTCAATTTTTTGAATAGCAGCTCTGTCGTATATTTTTTCATCACAATTTGAACACGTGTAAAACTCCACCATCGGTACAGTGTAAGTTTGCCCCTTGTATTTGCGGATGACATCTTTTACCACCAATTGAATTTTGTCACTGCCGCATGTTGGACAAGTTTTGATAATAAGGTTACTGTTCATTTTTATATTGCCTTTTTCGACGAAATCAGAAAATAGCCTTGCACCCCGCGTTGCGCGATTCCATTCTTAGCGAGGCTGTAAAAGTCACCTGAACGCAATTGGAAAATGCCCATGGCATGAAATTGTGATAGATGATCCTCTCGGGGGTCATTTTCTTTATTCTTTCTTATCTGATATTTCTACCAAGATGGCACCAGCCGCTACAGGGTCAAAACCCACTGGCCATACTGTATCGAATGAATATTGGGCTTCGTTCAAGTCCGCTTCGCTAAGATCAGCTCCTGTCAAGTCAGCCCTGACCAGGTAAGCAAACTGTAAATTAACCCCATGCAAGGTACATCCTTTCAGATCAGCCCACATCAAGTTCACAGATATCATGGTTGCGCCGGATAGATTGGCTCCATTCAGGCTCGTCCATTCCAGGTTCGTATTGCCGCTCAAATCAGCCTCGC
Source organism: uncultured Anaerolinea sp. (assembly GCA_964536185.1). Classification (GTDB taxonomy): domain Bacteria; phylum Chloroflexota; class Anaerolineae; order Anaerolineales; family Villigracilaceae; genus UBA5195. The sequence continues at coordinate 26,887 of CAZHWV010000038.1, forward strand.
ACAGGTCAGCTCCACACAGGTTAGCCTCACTTATGTGTGCGCATATTATCCTGCACCCGCGTAGGTCTGCCCCACATAGGGCTGCTCCCCTCATTTTTACATTTCTTAGATCAGCCCATCTCAAGTCAGCCCCACTCAGGTTAGCCCCGGTGAAGTCTGCTCCACGCAAGATAGAACCACTTAAAAAAGCCCCGCTCAAATCAGCTTTACTAAAGTTGGCTTCGTCCAGTAAAGCCTTGTTTAATTGAATCCCTTGTATTTTGGCACCTGATAAATTTGCCTTCTGCATTAAAGCTCCGCCCAAGTCGGCTCCTCTTAGCATCTCTTTTCTAAGGTCTGCTCCGTCAAGATGTTTTCCAGATGCTTCACCCGACCACGATCCATAATAGTCCATGTCAACTCCCTTTACGATAAACAGTTCTCTCTTGGGATAAGAGAAGATGGAAATGCACTGAGTGTATTATTTTCTCAGTGAAATCTCGTGAACATCCGTGAAATTCTTATGCTTGCAAGGCGCGTTCAAGCAGGTCGGCTACCTTAATTTCGATTGCCCACTTTCTCAAATAAACAAGATCGAGTTCTCCCGCCCTGGTTTTCAACACGCCGAGAATATCGCGCCATTGACGTTCCGACACTTCGCCGCCCATGCGGTACCATTCCAGCTTGGAGAGGATAGTGTCTTCCGGGCTGGCAAATTTTGCGCTGACTTCCTTTTCAAAAGTAAAGGTCTGCCTTTGGGCGCGAGCAAGTTGGGATTGAAGGAAGGGACGCGGACTAGGAATGAAGACATCCACTTTGAACATAGTCTCACGATGGATAATATTAAAACTGGAATGGCGCTGAATGGATTCGGCGATCATTTCATCATCTACGTAGAACTCACCCTGCAGCGCCAAGAGAAACTGCTGGAGATGTTCAAGGCGCATTTCAGCGACGATATCAGCATCCTGGGTGGTGCGTACCATGCCATACAGTGTGCTGGCGAGCGAGCCGCCGATGAGATAGGGGATCGAAAGTTTTTCGAAAACGTCCGTGACTTTTATTGTGACTTCCACAGGTTCATTTTGCATAATTATCCCTGGTTGGTCTACCCATAGACTTTGCGCGCCAGCTCATCCCCAAGCAGCAAGCCTGCCAGTTTAAAACGCAGTTCGGCTTCACTGGCTTGCGGATTTTGCGAGCGCAAACCAGTCATTGCCAGCAGGCGCGCAGATGCATTCAGTTGTGCCAACATGTTCATTTTGCGTGTGGGACTCGCCTCCCGCCATAAGCGGATTTGCAGAGCTTCCATTTTCGGGTGCGTATCAGAAGAGAGAGTGCTCAATTACTTTATCCTTTAGACTTTCACGACTTCATCAACGAGGCGGTTGGTGACCTTGACTGCAATGTGATCGGATGCGGGTTTATCGAAGATGCAGGCTGTGTCGCTTTTGAGAAAGTCTCACTATTTATGAAGCCCTATGGCCACCTTATCAAAATTGTCTTGAATCATTATATAACGTTTAGAAAAAATTTGATGGCATAAGTACACTTGCGCGGCGTGATTAGGCGGAAATAGGCGCGAAACAACCTCTTTTTAGGGTAATAGAGCTAATAAATGTGGTCGTAAAATGATTCGCTTGAATGAGTTCAGCAGTTATTAAGTTGATTACGCAGTATGTTGTATGTTTTCCCTTGGCGCATTCCGCTTATGCCGATCACTGATTCCGGTGACCGGAAAAATATTGTTGACTTGTAGCGGATTCACTAGTCGGCAAGGCCCGGATTACGCATTTCCTTACGGTTTTCTCGCTTTGTTGTGATCACCTGTAATGATGATGTTGTTACTGGCGTTCCCACCAATCGCAATAGATCGGTTGCCCTGGGCCGTGACAGTTCGCTTTTCACCAGGTTCGGACAGTAGTTTTTCCAGAGTGGCCGCCAGTGTTTCATCGGCAGCCAGAGCAAGCTTGATTTGCAAGCGCAGGGAAGCCTGCGCATCGGCATCATCTGGATGCTTGGCAACTATTTCTGCGGTTTTTTTGATTTCATCATGTGAGACAAATTTGCTCCACATAGCCTGAGCTTTTTCCCATCCCTTTTCAATGCTCAATTCCCCAACCTTTCCAGCGGCGGATTTAGCAGCCTCAATGCCGCCTTTGATCAGGTAAGGGATAAATGGCGTAAGGAACTGGGTGGTTTGTAAAGCTAATACGGTGATGTCGATCATATTATTACTCCTGAAAAAATTCTTGAATGATCTTACTGTGATTTGTTCCCATCACCCGCGATGATGGTGTTATCAGTGGCACTTCCGGCAACATTAATTATATTTATGCTATTGTAGATATCGCCAGCATGTTCTTTTCGCTGGGTTTCGTTTTCTATTCCACTCAAAATCTGGCGCACATTGATCGGGATCAGTTTATTTCCATCTTGTACCAAATGCGTTTCCTGCCCTGCACCTTCCAACATTAATAAATACTCGTAATTTATTGGTTGAGCGTTTGGTGACCCAGGAACAGGCACCCGTTTTTCCGGATTCAACCCTTTAATTGACCCATGAATCTCATCCAACTGGTAACGGATAGCAGAAAGGGTGTCACGGCGGGTATGTTCTAAACCGTCGATAGCTATAGTAATCTTGCGATCCTCAATATCGGCCCTGACCAGAGCGGTGTTTGCCCCGATTTTTAGCACAACTCCGGTGCGCCAGACCAGGCCATCGTCAATCTTCTGGTTCATGCGGACAATGAAACGTGTGATGACGCTGGAGGGCAAGACGGGGTAGGCATACTCAAAGGCTGGGTTACCGTTGAAGGTCAGTTGCGTTTCGTCTTTGGGGAGCAAATCGGGGACAAGAAAAGTTTTATCCGGTTCAATGTCGTAGCACAGTTCAAACTTTTTCATCATGTCGACGATGTACAGCCGTTTGCCGCGTGGATATTCGGGCAGGTTTAGAATCTCGTCGAGTATGGCGACGGTCAGCACGCCTTTGTTCTGGAACAGGGCATGCGAGTTGAGTATTTTGTAAACCCCATTCGTGACCCACTGCGGATTGAGAATGCCGAGGGCTTCGAGGCGTGGGTCATCCTGGAAGTGCAGGACTACGCCCAGGTCGTGCAGGAGGCCAATCAGTGTGCGCTGGCTGGTCTCGTCACTGACTTCATTTTCGGCGCACAGTTCGAGATATTTGTCGTGGGTGATGAAGTTGGACTCGCGCCCATGCCCTTCGAGTCTGGTTTTGACGTTGAACCAAGTTTCAGGCAGCAAGTCGCGGACATGTGGCAAGTTGTTTACCTGCTCGGTGATGGAAGTTTTAAGTACTTCGATGCCTGCGCCGGTGGCAGCCGATGTTTCGATGATGCCGACGATATTGGGATATTTCTTTTGCAAGCCTGTACGGTCGATATCAAGTGGGTGCTGGTCAATTTTGTTGCCGACAATCAGCACCGGCGACTTGCCGCCAAAGGATTGAATGATTTTGAGCCAATATTCAACGCGGTTTTCTTCCTGAGTTAATCGGGAATCGATCACCATCAAATAGAGACTACGTTTGGTGAGAAAGAACTGGTGGGTGGCGTGCATGATTTCCTGACCGCCAAAATCCCAGATGTTGAGTTGGATTTGGGATTGTTGATCTTTGATTCTAGGTTGACAATCAATTTGCCAGTGATTTATTGCAATACCTTCGGTTTTTATTTCCCTCGGATCAAATTTTTCTGCAATCAGTCTCTTGACGAGAGAAGTCTTCCCAACACTGCCTTGCCCAACAATAAGAATTTTTGTTTCATTGATAGATTTTCCTTTCCTGCCAAGTATCCAAGTTAAATAATTAAGAATAGACTGGGCATTATCCACATTACCAATAATTTCCGGAGGAAAATCCAATTTATTTTCTTGAATATCCAACCTTTTTAGGACCTTTAAAGTTGGATCTTTGTACAAAAAGCAAGGAATCAGGCTTGCTGAGTGGCGGGTTGAGCG
>CAZHWV010000039.1:0-6693 GCA_964536185.1 uncultured Anaerolinea sp.
CCGAGAAACTTGGGCTGCTGTTTAATAAGTTCAGCCAGGTGGACGCTTCGACCACCCGCCAGTTCGGCGGCACAGGGCTGGGGTTGGCCATCTCGAAGCAGTTAGTCGAATTAATGGGCGGTCAGATTGGGGTGAATAGCGAGCCAGGCCGCGGGTCCGAATTTTGGTTTACCATTCGCCTGGGACTCCAAGAGGCGCGCGCGTACGGCGAAACACCGGCCGGATTGGCTACCCTTCGGGAAATTGCCAACCTGGCGGGAAGAGCATCCGTCCTTAAAGGGGTGCGCATCCTGGTCGTGGACGATAATGCCACCAGCCGCGAAATGCTGAACCTGAAATTGCTATCCTGGGGCATGCGCCCGGCGGAGGTGAGTGACGGTGCCAGCGCGTTGCAAGCGCTGGCTGCTGCGCATGAGTGTGGCGACCCGTTCCAGGTTGCTGTTTTGGATATGCAGTTGCCAGATATGGACGGCGCGATGCTTGGGCAGGCCATCAAGAGCGACGAACGTTTGACCGGGATATATTTGGTTTTGTTGTCCTCCCTGGGCGAACGTGGCGATGCCCGGAAGTTTGCGCAGATCGGTTTCGCCGGCTATCTGAACAAACCTTTGCGCCAGGCCGACCTGCTCAATGTCCTATCCATCGCGCTTGCCGGGCAGGCTGCGCCGCTTGAAGACCCAAGCGTGGGCAGCATAACTCGCCCGATCGTGACGCGCCACTCTGCGCGAGAAAACCGGCGGGTGAACCTGGCTGCCAGGTCGCGCATTCTGCTGGTGGAAGATAACATTACCAATCAAAAAGTGGCCCTTGGCATCCTGAAGAACCTTGGCCTGAAAGCCGAAGCCGCCGCCAATGGGCTGGAAGCGCTCAGGACCCTGGAGAGCATTCCCTACGACCTGGTGTTGATGGATGTGCAGATGCCCGAAATGGATGGTTTGGAAGCCACGCGGCATATCCGTGACCTGAAATCGGCCGTGCTCAATCACAATATTCCCATTATTGCGATGACTGCCCACGCGATGCAAAGTGACCGAGAGCGCTGCCTGCAGGCGGGGATGAACGACTATGTTTCCAAACCTGTCAATCCGCGGGTTTTGATCGAGGCCCTGGAACGATGGCTGCCGGAAGAAGACGGCAGGCAGGAGAGCGGTGATCGGAGACAGGAGAGTGGTGACCGGAGACGGGAGACGGGAGACCGGAGATCGGAAAGCGGGGACCGGCGAGCGAGTAGCGGAGATGGGAGACCGAAGGGGATGGAAGACGGAGAACCTAGGACCGATGACCGAGGCGGCTCAACGTCCTTGAACTTGCCCGTCCCTGGTCTGGGTTTACTTAGCAAATCGTCCTCATCTCTTGTCTTCGATAAAGCTGGCATACAACAGCGCTTGATGGATGACGATGAGCTGATCAGCCTGGTCATCGCAGGCTTTCTGGGAGATATTCCGCTGCAAATTCGGACACTGAAAAGCTACCTGGAGGCGGGCGACGCCACCGGCGTCGAGCGCCAGGCGCATACGATTAAGGGCGCCTCTGCCAATATTGGCGGCGAGATTCTGTGGGGGATCGCCTATGAGCTGGAAAAGTTGGGCAAATCCGGCGATCTGCCGGCCGTTCAAGCACGCATGGGCGAATTGGAGGCTCAGTTTGCGCGCTTGAAAGATGTCCTGGAGCTGGAGATTTAATTTCGTCCGCGCAAAATGGGTCAAAAAAAATCGGTGGTCTGATTGTCCGCTTTGTTGTGGTAGTATTATTTACATCCCTACAGCAGAGCGCCACGCCATTCTCCAGTCAGACAATCGGGTGAGGTTGAAGAACGTCGAACAAGTCTTGGAGTTATTTTGATGAATAAGCCACCGCTGATCCTCATTGTTGATGATGACCCGTTGATCCTACGTGCTACAGCGCGCATGTTGAATCAAGCAGGTTATCGCTTATTGTTGGCCTGTGACGCTCTCTCCGGGCTGCAGATGGCCCGCGATCAAAAGCCCGATCTCACCTTGCTGGATGTGAATCTGCCTGACATGAGCGGTGTGGAGGTCTGCCATCTCATAAAAACCGATCCGACGCTGGCGGGATGTTTTGTGGTTTTGATTTCCGGCGCGAGCATCGATTCGCTTAGCCAGGTGGATGGGCTTGGTCGCGGCGCGGATGGTTATATCGCTCGCCCGGTGACGAATGCGGAACTTCTCGCGCGGGTGCGCGGAATGTTACGCATTCAACAGGCTGAGCAAGCCCTGCGCGCAAGCGAAGAGAAATATCGGATTGTCGCCGATTTTACCTTTGATTGGGAAGCCTGGCGCGCACCGGACGGGGCTTACCTGTATGTTTCGCCTGCCTCTAAACGCATTAGTGGTCATTCCGCAGACGAATTCATGGCTGATCCAAACCTGATGCTCCAAATCACGCATCCGGACGATTTGTTCGTGGTCAGCGCCCATTATGACGTGCATGGGCTTGAAGCCGAGACGGGTGATCAGGAGTTTGATTTTCGGATCATCACCACCAACAATGAGATCCGTTGGCTTGGCCATTCGTGTACCCGAGTCTATTCCCCTGCAGGACAGTGGTTGGGCCGCCGCGAGAGCAATCGCGACATCACCGAGCGCAAGCGCGCTGAGGCCGAGTTGCGCGAGGCGCATGACCTGTTGGAGCAGCGCGTGCAGGAGCGTACGGTTGAATTAAAGGCTGCAAACCTTGAACTCGAAAAAGCTGGGCGCATGAAGGATGAGTTTTTGGCCAGCATGAGCCACGAACTGCGCACACCGCTGACCGGTATTCTGGGCCTTTCGGAGGCTCTGCAGCAGCCGGGTTTTGGCCGGCTGAGTAAGCAACAAAAAACCTCCATTGCCCACATCCACAGCAGCGGGCGTCGCCTGCTCGAATTGATCAACGATATTCTCGACCTTTCCAAGATTGAGGCTGGCAAGCTTGAGTTGATCCCAAAGATCTGTGACTTGGAAGAAATCTGCAAGGCCAGCCTGCGCATGGTCAAGACCCAGGCCGCGGCAAAAGGGTTACAATCCAATCTCTCCATTTCCCCCGAATCTATCCTGCTCACTGCTGATGCGCGCCGCCTCAAACAGATTTTGAACTACCTGATCAGCAATGCGATTAAGTTTACCCCGCCGGACGGCAGTTTTGGGATCGAGGTCTTGGGCAGCCGGGAGGCAAGGCAGGTGCGCATCACGGTTTGGGATACCGGCATTGGTATAAAGATGACCGATCAGGGTGGGCTGTTCCAGCCTTTCGTTCAACTGGATGCTGGCCTGGAACGTAGTTACCCTGGTATCGGGGTCGGGTTGGTGCTTGTGCGGCGGCTGACCGAGATGCACGGCGGCAGCGTATCGGTGCGGAGCGAGCCGGGTCAGGGCAGCCGGTTTACCATCTGCCTGCCCTGGCAGCCTGAGTAAGCTTGTTTTTAAACCGGTTAAATGGCAACTTAATTCTGCTGAATTTCTTTCCCCAAATTAGTCTGGCGATTTGTTCAAGGGATGGTTGATTAGGCCTGGAAAACGCGCTCTTGGAAGAGAGCGCTGCCGGGGCTTTTTCGCATGTGGGGTTTTCGAGCGTGATTTTCGCTTGAAAACCCCACATAATAATAAATATTCTTCCCTTGCAGGCCTTGTTCCAGGGATCAGCCTAAACACCTGGGGAGACTTGCCGCCTATAAATCTTCAAGGCGGATATTGATGTTTACACTGCCGCCACCCAGGTCAACACCCTGAATGACGATGGCTTTGCCGCTGGCGTGCCCTTCAAAAACGAGACTGAAGGTGGAATCGGTAATAGCCGTATTGAGCTCGCGTTCCTTATAGCCTTCCTTTGCAAAACCTTCGCGATAAAAAGCGATTGCGTCCTTCAGGCTAATTTTCGCCTGAAAATTGATCGCGCCATTGCCCATATCGGTGAAGTTGATGATCTCTGCTGGCAGAGGGAACTCCGTTTTGTAGTTTTTCGGCACAGCGCCGGGTTCAAGCGCGGGCGGTTCGATGCCCACTGCTGGGCTATCTGTTGGTTTGGCCTCAGGCGCGATATCCGTGGCGGGTTCATCGGCGGGTGCTTTCTGGGTGGCCTGGGCGCTGGCTGGTTGGGTGGCATTGGGCTGGTCCGCTTCGCTTTGGGGCGTTGGCGACTTTTTAATGCCGCCAGTGAAGACACTGCAGGCCAGGGATGCAAAAACCAGCAAGCTCAATGCGAAAAACAAGCGCTTATTTTTCATCGGAATCTCCTTCATAAGGATGGTAGGGTTTCATAATAAAAATTGTAACCACTTGCAGGGAAAACCAACGATAGTTATTTGTTTACGGGGCAAAAGCAGGATGGTAATATACAAAACCGAAGACCTGGTGAGTGGATACTAAAAATTATAACATGTAGACAGGTGTGCGAGTCGGCGTGTGGATATTCACTTGCCGGTTAAATTGCCCCCTGACGTAGAAATGTAAGGCGAAATTAATTTCGCCCTACATTTCTGCGCAAGCGCCTATGGCGATTGCGATGTGTATCGAAACAATCTTCAGACTTTCTGTCTTTCCAGTTCAAAGCCTCTACCGGTCGAGAATATCTTTCAGGCGGCCTCGACCTTTTTAATCTCGGGGAAGAACTGCTTCACTGTTCCTTCAACCCAGCCGTGCAGCGTGGAGGGTAAGAGCGGGCAGCCCAGGCAAGCGCCGCCCAGATGGACAGTAAGAATTTCACTATCATAGGACACAAAATCTACTGAGCCGCCGTGGAACTGCTCGATATACGCGCTCAACTGGTTTAACAGGACCTTGAGCTGTTCTTCTTTTGAACTTTCTGCGGGTGTGTTCATTTTTCCTGCTCCTTTACGCTGTGGAGAAATATTCTCGGCAACGCCGTTCCGGATCATGGACTTGACCTGTGTCTGTGCGCTGGCCCAGCGTGCAGACACAGAGCGTGCCAGGCGATCAATTACCAGCGCGCCGGTCTGCGGGTGGTCTTCGCGCAGAGCGCGTAAGTCGCCGCCGCAGATCATCAAAACTTCACAGTCTGTGATGCTGATCACTGACGAACTGTAGACAGCATTCCCCAGCACGGAGGACCAGCCAAAAGCGCTGCCCGCTGAGAGGCTGGTCAATTTTAGAGATTCGCCATCATAAGGCTTGTAATGGATTTCTGCCTGCCCGGCGGTCAATAAAAACAAGCAGCTAGCCTTGTCGCCCTGCTCCATGATAACTACGCCTTGCGCGTAGGTACGCGTGTGAAAAAAAGGCGAGATGATCTTCAAGTCGGCGGCGCTTAAATCTTGAAACAATGCGAAGTGAGTCAATTTCTCTAACATTTTATAAATGATATACCGAGCGGTGCAATCATACATAGTGGCATACTTCCTGTGTTTGCTTGATATACTTTCCCAATATATATGACATTTGTAGTACGTCAAACATGCATTTCAGTTATACTTCGCACGCACTCGCTGGAGAATGTAACCTTTTCAACCCAGGAACATCTAATATGACAGATACAAGCACTGATATATCCCTCGAAGCCCTGCGTTCTGGTGACCGCGCGCACTTTGCTCGCCTGGTGGATGCTTATTCGACGTCTATCTATCGCCTGGCGCTCAAGATGCTCGGGGTTGAACAGGACGCCGAGGATGTGCTCCAGGCAACTTTTATCAAAGCCTGGCAGCATGTGGCTGAGTTCGAAGGACGTTCGAGCTTATCCACCTGGCTCTATCGGATTGCTGCCAATGAAGCCCTGATGCTTTTGCGCCGCAAGCGCCCAACCATCTCGCTGGACGAAGAACCCGAAGACGGCGATGGTGAAGCTTGGCAGCCTTTGCAGTTGGCTGATTGGACTGCCCTGCCCGAGAGCGATCTGCTCAGCGCGGAAAGCAAGGCCCAGTTGGAGCGCGCCATTCAAGGCTTGCCTGCGAAGCTGCGCATGGTCTTTCTCTTGCGCGACATCGAAGGGTTATCGATCAAGGAGACTGGCGAAGCGCTCGATCTGACCGAAACAGCCGTAAAGACTCGCTTGCTGCGCGCCCGGCTCCATTTGCGTGAACAGTTGTCCGCTTATTTTGGCGAACGGCTGCGTCAGGAGAAACAAAATGAAACATGAACATGGCCTCTCTGAGCAAAATTCGGGACATTCCCTGATGTGCAAGGACTTGCTCGGAAATATCTCGAATTTTATCGATGGGGAACTTGACGATGCGCTCTGCCAGGAACTCCAGCGCCACATTTCTGATTGTGAAAACTGCCGGGTGGTTTTCGATACAACGACTCGCACCATCTATCTTTACCAGGCCAGCGCGCAGGCAACTGAGCTGCCCGCCGATGTGCGCGGACGCTTGTTCAACACTCTGCAGCTCGATGATCTGCTCAAACCCAAAGCTTGAGATACCATTTGGTTTGCATGACCAAAGAAAAGGAAAACACACATGGAAAAATTTCTCTCTGAAGAGCTCACCACCCAGATTCGCCAGTTGTTCGAGAAATTGAGCCAGCCTGTGCAGGTGCTTTTATTCGTTTCAAAAGACAAACCGGATGTTTGTCTGCCCACCCAGCAGTTGCTCGAGGAAGTGATCCCTCTGTCGGATAAACTCGCCCTGAGCGTTCACGAGTTGGCTGCCGAGCCCGATCTGGCCCGGCTTTATCGTGTGGAAGCCAAGGCGCCTGCCATCGTTATTGCCGCCAGTGAGGCTGGGGAAGTCCGCGATTACGGCAT
>CAZHWV010000039.1:6703-29559 GCA_964536185.1 uncultured Anaerolinea sp.
TTCAGCCCAAACGCGCACCTATATTAAGGCATTAAAGAAACCATTGCATCTGCAGGTCTTTGTAACCCCTACCTGACCCTATTGTCCGCGAGCCGTGCTGCTCGCTCACCAGATTGCGATGGAAAACCCGGCCATGGTACTGGCCGAAGGCGTGGGAGCCATGGAATTTAATGAGCTTTCTGAAAAATACGGGATCAGTTCCGTGCCCGATACGGTCATCAATGCTGGCGCCGGGCGTGTGGTTGGCGCGGTTCCCGAACAGAATATGCTCGCCGAACTGATGCGCCTGGGAGCGGTTTAAAAACATGCCTGCAGGAATACAACCCAAAAATTCGGGTAAAGCCCAAAGCTTGTTTTTGTTGGTCATTGGCCTGGGACTGGTCCTGGCGGCTGTTGCCGCTTTTTTGGCCATTCCGAAAGCCCAGGCCGAAGTTCAGCAGGTCAGCAGCGCTGCCAAGCCGGTGGTTGTCGATTATCCTGCGCCAGAGGTTCGCATCACGGATCTGACCAATACCCCAGTGGCGTTATCCGATTTCCTGGGACAGGTGGTCTTATATAACGCCTGGGCCACCTGGTGCCCGCCCTGCAAGGAAGAAATGCCTACGCTTGAAGCGTATTATGAGGATCACCAGCAGGATGGTTTTGTAGTCGTGGCGATTGAGGACGGGGAGCCGGTGGCCGAAGTGGCTGACTTCGTCATGAGCTATGGCCTGACCTTTCCGGTCTGGCCAGACCTGAAATGGGTGGCGACAACAGCTTTCAAGACCGACGTGCTGCCCTCGTCATTTGTAATCGACCGCACTGGCCGGGTACGCCTGGCCTGGACTGGGCCGATCAGCCGTGCCGCGCTGGAAAAATTTGTCACGCCGATCATCAACCGTTAGCAGTCCTGGTGGACAAATAAAAGGAGTCAAACATGGATGCAAAAGTGACCTGGAGTCAGGGAATGAGTTTTAACGGCACAGCCGGAACCGGATTCACGCTGCCCCTGGGTACAGAACCGGGTTTGGGTGGGCAAAACGACGGGTTTCGCCCGCTGGAATTGATGGCCATCAGTCTGGCTGGTTGCACGGCGATGGATGTGATCTCAATTTTGCGCAAGAAACAGCAGGCTGTAACGGGCTTTGAAGTCCGGGTGGCGGCCAGCCAGCAGGAGAACCATCCGCATGTCTTTACCCGCGCGCGCATCCTTTATCAGGTTACGGGCCGAGGTGTGGACGAAGCCGCCTTGATCAGGGCGATTGAACTTTCGGCGACCAAGTACTGTCCGGCTCAGGCCATGCTGGCCAAGGCTTTCCCCATGGATTTGGTGTATGAGATTTATGAGCAGGATGGCGGGCTGGTGAAGAGTGGGGAGTGCCAACTGGATTTGCCGGCTACCTCTCCCAGCTGATCAAGGATTTGCCTTCGGATTGATCGGAGGCGATCACCGTTTGTGAGAAGCGCACCAGGCTGCCCTGGTAGGGCTCAGCGCCATTGTGGACGATCCAGCCTTGTAATTCGAAGGGCAGCGGGCTGTCGGCCAGGATCCATTCACCGTTGTATTTTCGGGCGATGTGCACATGTGTGCCGGTGGACTCGCCGCCCTCGCAAGATGGATGCCCGAGACGGTCGCCTGTTTTTACCTTCGTCCCGGCCGGGACGCGGTCGAGGCTGGCCATGTGCAGGTAAAAGATATTCCAACCGGTCTGCTCTCTGCCATCCCCATCCAGGTCAAGGGTCACCTCACCCAATTCCGAGCGGACCACCAGGCCATCCGCCATGGCCGTGACCCAATCCGTTGATTTTCCGCATTCAGAAACGCCATTCGGAGCGAAATCGATGGCCGCCAGGGGTTCGCCTTTGCCCCAACCGGTATGCGGACCGCCAGTATAATTCCAGCCTGTGCCGGGTTCAAACGGCAGGCTAAAAGCCGGTTGAACCAGACTGCCAGGGATATGTGGGTTGACGGTTGCCCAGGGATCGCCGAATAGGACTGTGTAGGTCTCAGCCAGACCGCCTGGGCCGGTCATCTGGTCAAACACGGGCGAAGAATACAATTGGGCAAAGGCGTACTGCAGGGCCACTGTGGCAGCGTTTTGCCATGGATCAGGGCGCTCAATTCGTTTATCGGGGTGTTCAAATTCAATCAGGCTGCCGCGCCGCCAGCCGTAGTAGCCATTGTTTAGGGTGTTGGCCATCCAAACCAACTGCAGGTAAACTCCCTGGTGAAATTGTTCGTTGTAGCCCAGCACATAGGTTGTGTCGGGCTGATTGGGGTTGCTCAGGGCCTGGGCATAGTATTCGAGCAGGGCAAGCAGCAGGCGCGGGCTGACACTGAAATTATTGGACACCAGGCGCACAATTTCCGCGCCGCTATGCGGGCCGTCCAGGAGCTGTTCGCGGTATTCTTTAAACCAGCCGGGCCTGGCGTTAATAAAGGCTTCCAGATCGAAATCGAGCTGGGCTGGACCGTCCACAAACAGGCTGTCCGGGATAATCTGGTAGGGCGAGCCCCAGAGAGACAGGTAGTAGATAGGGATTTTCATGGGCAGACCGGGGGGCATGCTGCTCACATTTTGCGGAATGATCGGGTTGGCTGCGCGGATCTCGGACTCGCTCGTGTTGAAGTGCGCTGCCAGGGCAGGCAGGCTATCGCCAGTTTGGGCTATGTAATCGACCAGCTCGCCTGGGCTAAACAGCGGGCGGCTGGGCAGCGGAGTATAGACGGCTGCAGGACTGGGAAAGACCAGTTTGGGGTGTGGGTTTGGCGTGGGGGATGCGAGGTCGGGGGAGGCGCAGGCGTTAAGCAGCACAGGGATAGCCAGGATCAGCCTCAGCCACTGGGTGCGTCTCATTATTTGTCTCGAATGATATTGGTTTCGAATGTAGTGCAGGTGCAGGCGATGACGAGAGCCTCGCCGCGGGTCAGGCTGCCTTTATACGGGGCTTCACCATTGTGGGCGATCCAGCCATCCAGGTTGAAAGCCAGGGGTCCATCGGCCAGCATCCATTCGCCGTTGTATTTGCGCGCAATATGGATGTGCGTGCCAGTGGAGATACCGCCCTCGCAGGAGGCATGCCCGATGGGATCGTCTTTTTGCAGAACATCGTTGAGGCTCACCTTGCCGTCGGAGCGAATATGCATGAAAAGGATGACCCAGCCGGTTTGTTCTTTGCCGTCGCCATCCAGGTCAAGCATGACCACGCCGGTGCCAGTCCGCACAACCTTGCCAGCTGCGGGAGCCAGCACCCAGGCGTCATTTGTTACACAACCATCTTCCAATGCGCCGGGAGCGAAATCGAGCGCAGCCAGGGCGCCTTCTTTCTCCCAGGCTGAGTGCGGACCGCTGGTCAGCGCCCAGAGTTGCCCGGGTCGAAAGGGCAGACTCAGCACAGGTTGGACCAATCCGTTTGGGATGGTTGGTTCGAATAACTCGGCGCGTTCCCAGGCTGACCCGAACATTTGCGTATACAAGGCGGGAAAGCCGTTGGGGGCTACCGCTTGTTCCCATTCGGCGCGGGTATGGTTCTGGGCAAAATAGTACTGGATGGCGGCAGTTCCGGCGTTCAGGAAAGGGCTCAAGCGCAGACTGGTCCCATCTGTAAAGGTGATCTCGGTCAGATCGCCGGAACGCCAGCGGTAATATCCATCCGAGAGCATGCCGGATGCCCACATCAGTTGGCGAAATAAGCCCTTGTGCAAGTAATCAATGAAACCCAGCGGGTATTCGTCTTCGGCCAGATTGGTCGGCTGGCCCAATACCCAGTGGCTTTCGTATTCGATGATGGCCAGCATGATGCGCGGGCTGAGCGAGTTTTCCTGGGAAATGCGCTCCACAGCTTGAATGCCGCTGATCTGATCTGAACTGAGCGAGCCCACGTAACGAGCCAGGTAACCATCCGCTTGCATGACGTAATCCTGGGTGCTGAAGCCGCTGGCGGATGGTCCGTAAACGATTTCGCTATCTGGGATGCTGCGCTGCGCAGGACTGCGTTCTTCACCTGGGGCAGCCCTGGGGACGAGCAGCAGGGTGTTGGGTGGAATGAGTTCAGCGGGTGGCGGTAGGACCACTGCGGCGATGATCTGATCTGGGTTAAGCGCAAAGCGTTTGGCCACGATGTTGAGTGTATCGCCACCCTGGCTCTGGTAAACGTCCATGGGGCCGGCAGTGTTGACCGGCGGGAGCGTGGCCGTGGCAGTCGAGTCTGTCGGCGAGGGGCTGATTGTAGGCGTGGAAGGCGGCCGGGTGGAGGCCATGCCGGGCGTGGGTGTACCGGGCATCGGCAGCACCTTGAGTGGGGTGATGCTGGGTGATGGGGTGATGCTGGGCCGCGGGGTCCGTGAGGGGGTCAGGTAAGGCTGGGTCTGAGGAGTAGGTGTGGCTGGAGCCCCCCATAATCCGGCAGTGTTGCTCGTACAGCCGGTTAAAAATGCGCCGAGCATGGCGATATGGATCAAGCGAAGAAGTTTTACCAAGATACCCTATCCTAACGCTGGATCTGGTTGAGCGGATTGCTTCCATTCACGGCTTCGATGACTTTACCGTTGCCGGTGAGCCACCCGTCGTATTCGACGTCATTGCCGCTGGTAGCATACCCGCTCAAAACGAAGGGCAAATTGGGGTCTGCGGCGGGAATCCACTGGCCGTTATAACGCCGGGCCAGATGCAGGTGATCGGCATCGGATAACCCGCCCTCGCAGGAAGGGTGACCAATGCGGTCGCCGGTTTGCACGGTTGTTCCGACCTGGACGCGGCCGCGGGTTTCCATGTGCATGTAAAGGATGGTCCAGCCAGTTTGTTCCAGTCCATCCATATCCAGATCCTGGACTACGGCGCCGTTAGCGGCGCGCAGGATCAGCCCGGGGGCGAGGGCGGTGACCCAGGCCTCGGAAGGGGCGCAGCCGAGAGGTTCACCGGGGGGGGCAAAATCAAGCCCGGCCCAGGCGGAACCCTGATCCCAGCCCGCATGCGGGCCGCCGGTGAATTGCCACAGCTCGCCGGACTGGAAGGGCAGGCTCAGAACGGGTTGGGACAGCCCAACCGGCAGCAGTGGTTCGACAGCCAGGTCAAATGGATAACCGAAGAGCGTGTTATAAGTGGTATACAAGCCATTGGCGCTGGTGTCAATCGTCCAGGTATCCTGGCTATCCAACTTCGCAAAAACATGCTGGATGGCTGCTGTGCCGGCGTTGATCCCAGGTTGGGGCACCACCTGGCTGCCATCCACCAGAGTCCAGCTCTGGACCTTGCCTGCTTTCCAGCTATAAAAGCCCTGGTTAAGCATATCCGCGCTCCAGGTCAGTTGGCGGTAGAGACCCTGGTGGAAATCGTCCACGTAGCCGATGGGGTTATCGGTGGTCGAAGGAGCCGGGTTCGGGTTGCTGACCCACTGCGAGCGGTATTCGAGCAGGGCCAGTAAAAGGCGCGGGTTGACTGAGTAGTTTTGGGCTACCTTGATCAGGATTTGTGCGCCGGTGAGTGTCTCGCCGTCGACGTCCTGGGTGTAAAAAGCCAGATAGCCTCCCTTTTCCTGGATAAAAGCAGGTACATCCAGCAAGGCGCTGAGCGGGCCATAAATCAATTCAGAATCAGGCAGGATCTTGAAATAATCCGAGCTGGAGACCAATATGGCAGCGCTGCCAGGCATGGGCGCCAGGGGTGTGCTGGTGACCGGGATGAAAAGGGTGTCACCGGGATAGATGATTGCATCCGCGCCCAACTGGGGATTGGCTGCCAGAAGTTCGGCGGTGCTGATCCCAAACTGATCAGCGATCAATGAAGGGTAATCGCCGGGCTGGACGATATAGGTCTGCGGGCCGGGCGTGGCTGTGAAAAAGGACTCCAGCGCGGCGCCGTCCGGCAGGGGCGTGAAGGTGGGGAAGGCTGCCAGATTACCATCCGCTGTTGGGCTGGCGATCGAAGTACCTGAAAGGCGTGTAGGCGGCAGAAATGTCTGTACTGGGATGTTTGTGGGCCGGACTGTGGGCAGGATCGGGGCAATGGCAACCGGCGTCCTGCCGGTCTGGGGCGGTGCTGTGCGGGTGCAAGAGCCCAAGAGCAGGGCCAGGATCAGGATGATGGGGTGGGGTAAGCGCATGGGTACGATTTTACCAAAGCATTCCCCTTTTTTGGTTCGAATGACTGGAATTCCCTCAAAATTAAGGCGCATTGTCGGGGCGCATGGCATGCGCCCTTACGGTTGATTTAGCGGAAGCCCGACTCTGACAACGACCCTGGTAACTTTCGGCCATTTCATCAGCGTGATACTCACATCATTTGTTTCGCTTTTTGAGAAATACAGCGTAATTTCTGATTCCTTGGCATCCGAGGTCGTGGTGGAATCGAATTTCCAATTGTTGGCAGCCATGCCTTTCATGTAAAAATCAGTCAGCTCGGCCTGGGACAGGTTACTGGTAAAAAAATACATTTTTGCATTCTTTTCAACGGTAGTGGTCAGGTCGCCATTGTTTTCCTTCAAGAAGGGAATATCCTCGGGAAAGCCTGCAATGGATTGCAGTGCCGTGGGAGTCGGTTGCGGGCTGGCTATCATTTGCTGGATAAAGGGATCTAATGTTGGGAATGGAACCGGGGAAGCTGCCTGGTTGGTGGTTTGCTCCCCGCTGCTGCTGGTTCTGGTTGCAGCGCCTGCCACGGCAGTGCTTTGTTTGGGGTTCAACAAGGAACGCGAAACGAAAAAGGCGCCGCTGGCCAGGACGCAAAGCAAGCCAAGGATTGCCAGCCCGGCTGCTGCTGCGAGCGCAATCATCCAGGTTTCCGTCTTCTTGGGCGCGGCGGTGATCCGTGAGTTGGTCGTCGCCTGATTTACGGCGGAGGTCTGCACGGTTTTTTCGGTACCGATCAGGGTCTCGATATCCTGCAAGATGGGTGATCGGATGTTGGCTTCGCCTTGCTCCAGCTTTTCGAGCGCGGTTGCGAAAGCGGACATACTCTGGTAACGGGTTTCAGGTTCCTTGGCCAGAGCCTTTAGCAGGACTTGTTCCACCACTTCCGGTAGATCGGCAACGAAGGTAGTTGGGCGGGGCAGGGGGTCGAGCATGTGTTTGAACATGACCGCCGCGGGGGTATCGGCGATAAACGGGCGATGGCCGGTGATCATCTCAAACAATACGACCCCGAGCGAGTAAATGTCAGTGCCGGGGTCAGCCGTGCCCAGCCACTGTTCGGGTGCCATGTAGTCAGGGGTGCCGATGCCCACACCGGTGGTGGTGAGCCGGGTGGAACCTTTGCCGGCGATGATCTTGGCAATGCCGAAATCGGAGAGCTGCGGCGCGCCGGACTGGCTGATCAGGATGTTGGCGGGTTTGACATCGCGATGGATGATCTTCTGCGCGTGGGCAAATTCTAGCGCGCGGGCGATGGGCGCCAGCAAGGCGGCGGCTTGCTGGAATGGCATGGCAACGCCCAGCTTCTCTTTGAGCGTGCCCCCGGAGACGAAGGGCATGACCAGATAAGGTATGCCATCCTGTTCGCCGTAATCCAGTATCTTGAGAATGTAGGGGTGGTCGAGGTGAGCCAGCGCGTGGGCTTCGCGCTGAAAGCACTTGAGGAAATCGCCTTTGTCATCTTCTTCGATATCCGCGCGGATGATCTTGATCGCAACGTTACGTTCGAGGCTGGTGTCGTAAGCCTTATACACGGAGGCCATGCCGCCCTGTCCGAGCGGTTCGATAATGTGGTAACGCCCCAGGTTCTGACCGGTCAAATCCTTCTGGTTCACAGCAGCCCTCCATAGAAGGTGAACTTGCTTGAGCTTTGGGTTTTTTCTATTCTACCGGTGGGATCATGACTGAAATTCTGGTGGAATTCTTATCCGGGGACAGCGAGATCATGATCATGCGCTTTGGGTCTTTGGTGAAATACCAAATCTTTATTTTGTCCTGTGTCATCTCGTTGACCATCTCCCAACCGTTGTCTTTCATGCCGTTCAAGTAAAAATCGGACAGGTCAGCGATGGGCAGGTTACTGGAAAACATGAAACTCTGCATGCCTTGGGCGGCTTGGGTCATCAGGTCGCCGTTGTTTTCCTTCAGGAAGGGGACATCCTCGGGGAAGCCTTCAATGGATTGCAGCGCTGTAGGTGTGGGTTCTGCTGTAGCCGTCCGTATTGCAGTGGCTTTACCAGCGGGGGTTGCGCCTGGCGCAGCGGTTGGATTATTATCCGGCGCGTTGGTGCTGTTGGTGTTCTCGCCGGCTACGGCAGTGTTTTGC
Source organism: uncultured Anaerolinea sp. (assembly GCA_964536185.1). Classification (GTDB taxonomy): domain Bacteria; phylum Chloroflexota; class Anaerolineae; order Anaerolineales; family Villigracilaceae; genus UBA5195. The sequence continues at coordinate 14,917 of CAZHWV010000039.1, forward strand.
TTGGGATTCAACAGGGAGCGCGAGGCGAAAAGGGTGCCGCCGGCCAGGACGCAGAGCAGGACAAGGACTGCCAGCCCGGCGACCGCTGCGAGCGCGATCATCCAGGGTTCCATTTTTTTGGGCGCAGCGGCGATCTGGCCGGTGTATGTGGCCGGAATTGCAGCGGCGGTCAGCACGGTTTTTTCGGTACCGATCAGGGTTTCGATATCTTGCGGGATGGGTGACAGGATGGTTGATTCGCTCTGCATCAGCCTTTCGAGCGCGGCTGCGAAGGCGGACATGCTCTGGTAACGGTTTTCAGGTTCCTTGGCCAGGGCTTTAAACAGGACCTGTTCGACCGTAGTGGGTAGATTGTGAACAAAGGTTGTCGGACGGGGCAGGGGATCGCGCATGTGTTTGAGCATGACTGCCGCGGGGGTATCGGCGGTATACGGGCGGTGGCCGGTGACCATCTCATAAAAGACGACGCCGAGCGAGTAAATATCGGTGCCGGGGTCAGCCACGCCCAGCCATTGTTCGGGAGCCATGTAATCGGGGGTGCCGATGCCCACACCGGCGGCGGTGAGTTGGGTGGAGCCGCTGCCGGCAATGATCTTGGCAATGCCAAAATCGGAGAGCAGCGGCGCGCCAGACTGGCTCATCAGGATGTTGGCTGGTTTGACGTCGCGGTGGATGATCTTCTGCGCGTGGGCAAATTCTAGCGCGCGGGCGATGGGCGCCAGCAGGGCGGCGGCTTGCTGGAATGGCATGGCCACGCCCATCTTCTCCTTGAGCGTGCCGCCGGGGACGAAGGGCATGACCAGGTAGGGTATGCCGTCCTGTTCACCATAATCCAGGACTTTTAAAATGAAGGGGTGATCGAGCTGGGCCAACGCGCGGGCTTCGCGCTGAAAGCGCTTGAGGAAATCGCCTTCGTTGCCTTCTTCGATATCTGCGCGGATGATCTTGATCGCAACGTTGCGTTCGAGGCTGGTGTCATAGGCCTTATACACCGAGGCCATGCCGCCCTGTCCGAGCGGTTCGACGATGTGGTAACGTCCCAGGTTTTGACCGGTCAAATCCTTCTTGCTCACAACAAGCCTCCGCGAACTGAATATACTTATGATAAGTATAGCATTTAATGAGTCGACTGTAAAAACTATTCACTTGCTGGGTTGTCCCCAAAATGCGAAGGTTGCTATTGGCTGACCCACTGTGCTAAAATGTACCCATGCGGGGAATGACCCGGTAAGTTGGTTAGCCTGTTATGGCTAACAAATAATGGCTTCAAGGCAAAAATTAACCAGCATGACTATTGCCACACCTTCATCTCTCGAAACCAAGACTGTCGATATTTTCTTGACCCTCTGGCCGATGCTTCAAAATGAAAAAACAGATTAGCATACCTTTCGCACAGCGCTTTCCAGGTGACGAATGCGCTCAGGTCTTGGCCTCGGCGGTTTTGGGGTCGCCAACATCCGTTGCGCCGCGCGGCAGGAGTAAAAAACGGATACTCCTGGTCGCAAACCAGGGTATTCTACTTATCCCCATGCTTTACCCGTAGTGCTTAGCCCGATTCGCAAAACAGCGTGCCTGACTTTGGGTATCCGCGCTTTTCGATGAACTTTCAGAATTTGTGCATGAAAGTGATTTCGCCGAAATAAAAAGCATTCTCACTGATCTTCAAAATCGCCTTAATCGGTTCAAAAGCGAGTCTGGTTAAGTCAGGTTGGACAAAAAAATAAGAAATAATCTCGTTCTTCGCGACTATGCTTTCTCTGAACTCCCGATGGGTAACGCCAGCAAGTCGATCCACGCACCTTCAGGAAAAGATGTAACAAAGGCATCGATATCGTCAATTTCTACAAACTCCCGAGATATTTCATCTTCTCGAAAAATCTGGTAATCCAGCTGACGAATATTTTTTAGCAGTAGCCCAGGATCAGTTCCAGCTTCTGCCAATGCATGAGGCCAGAATTCCATAAAAATTTTCGGAGGGTTCATGCCAGTCATGATCTTCTGCATGCCTCTCAGAACACTCCATTCCGAACCCTCAGTGTCAATTTTCACCAGGTCAATTTTTTGATCATGAGCAAAATAATCGTCTAAGGCCACAATCTCGATGTTTTCTGGTTTCCAATAGCCATCCCAGTTTTCATCTTGAGGTTGGTAACTGCGATGATCACCTGAATGGGCTGGAGAAAGCCAGATCGAACCAGACTCGCTATTTTTTCCAACACCTTTATTGACCGCCACCACATTTGTCAATCGATTACGGTTTATATTATTAATTAAGTTAGCATAGTTTTTGGCCTCAGGTTCAAAGGCCCAAACTTTTCCATTTTCGCCAACAGCCTTGGCCAGGTACATTGTAAAAAACCCTATGTTTGCGCCAATATCGACTACCTGCATTCCTGGAAGACAGAATTTGTCCACAAAAGTTGCGACATTTTGAGCGTAAGATCCTGATTTCCAAAACCACAAGGCCAGGAAACGGTCAAAATTATGCGCAGTCATACTCCCGGCCCCCAATTTGACCGGGAAAAGGTGGTAAGGCAATCGAAGAATACGGTTGCCCCAGGCCATAACCAAGTGAGCGTTTCGAGAATATAAATTGGATAAGATTTTATTAATGATCAGGTCTAGACCCATTGAAACTCCTGAAAAAACTTTGAAGAAATGCCAGACCGAGTCGGAAAACCCACCGATATCAACCGATTACTTCGATATTTTTCGGATCGAGCCGGTTCGTCACTTTTGCCAATTGCAGCCCGTTCTGCCCCAGGCGTGTGCTGTGTTTGGATACCTGGTCACCGTATTCCAGTGCGCCTGGCCCAATTTTTGGTATTTAAATGGGGTGACAGGTTGTCAAGCATGGCAACTATTTAAAAAATCCTCCGGAAGAATAGTAAACCAGATAATACATTTGAGGCAATATACCAAAAGCGTCAATATTACTAAGGAAAAACACAAAACCAAGCGTGCTCCAGACCACGAGCATTCCTACCTTGGGCAAGCCTCTCTGCGCCAGATAGGTTCGTATTTCAACCAACATCCCGGCTGCCAACAAGTAAACAGCAGGATAGGCAACAAAATTCAACCTTGGCAGTGTGGCCAGGTAACTCGCCCCATAATGGAAAAAAGCAAATCCCAATATGGCTGGTAATAACAAGAGCATGCTCAGCCCGCGGATTTTTGGCTGGTGCTGAATGAAGAAAAGCCCACCCACCCCTAATATTAAAGGGACAACAAAAAACACTTGCGCCAGCTGATTGATAAAGTTTCCCAAAAAAGTAATTGTCAATGTATAAATGGTTCCTATTTGACCTTGTTGGATCATCACAAGGATATTGTTCAAAGCTTCTGTAAGGTATCTACTATTCCCCGTTTTCATGTTTAAATCCAGAATATCTGTTTGGATCCACAAAAAGCCAGAAAAAATAATTATCGCCAGGCCAATGCTGAAGACAATTTTTATAAATGATTGTCTTTTGACCAGGCTGTAAACGATGAAAAAAACAAACCATGGATAAATATCATATACCATTGAACCCAGCCCCAGGATACTGCCAAAGAGCAGATAACGACCTGAGGCAAGATCAGGCTGATTGCTGATCAAACGTTCAAATAAATAAATTAAAATAATGACAATTGCGTAACCAGGCAGATAATTCATTGGTTGGGCAACAAACATGATGAAGCCCGGTCCACAGCCCATCAAAAAGGCCATATAAATGCCAACCTCTGAGTCCCACCAGCTTTTTCCAAGCAGATATGCGCAAACACAGGCAATAAACCATAAAAGAATATTCAAAAATAAAAATACGCGATACATCCCAAAGAAATAACTAAACTGGCTACTAAAATAAAAAAGGTATGCCCGTCGAATCAAGATAGTGGATGTCTCGTAGGGAATCCCTGTGAAATGATCTTCGATGGTGCGAAATGCAGCCAGGTCCGCATTAACGGCGCCTTGGTTATCGGGAAACATGAAATTAACATACCAATAATTTTGTTCCAGAGGTCTTTCATAGTGAGTCAGGTAGACATAAGGCGATCGGAGTGAGAGATGGAAATAGGTTTGCAGCAAAATTAATAGGAAGAGCCCAACCCCAAGCCAGATTAACTTACGCTTTCCAACATTTTCTGGTGAGCTTTTAGAAAACAACCGCAGACCTGCAGCAACAACTAGAAAAGCGAAAAATATTAGGACCAGAAAAAAAAGCGCTTCATGGGGCATATCGTTCCAGCGAAATAATGCCTCTGGTAACCAGTTTGTTGACGGAGGCGGACTGCCAGTATAGTTCGGAGCGTTGGTCCCGAGCGTATTCCAATCAATCGAATTAAATATGACCGGATTTTGACGGTTGTAATAGAAAAGATCTAGTTTAAGCCACTTATACGGTAAGCTGAACCAGGCTGCAGTGGTCAGGGTTAGCCCCCAGATCCATTTGTTGTGTTGGGGGAAAAGTGCCTTTAATAGAAAAAACAAGGATGGTATGGTCAATGCAAACAGGTACGCCGAACTGAGGTAACCGCGCAACGAGAACTTATTTACTTGGGCAGACCAATCAAAGCGTCCATATAATAAAAGAAGGCCTGCTATCAGGACTAGCAGGATGCTTACTTTCTCGGTATGTTTTGAGAGCAGTGTTGGATGTAAAAATATTTTTCGAGATAAGAATTTCATATATGGATCACATCGGTTTTCCGTCGAAACATGCGTAAACACGTCTCAATTAGTCTAGTTCGGCAATGGCGCATTTTCGCATAGGTGGGCAAGTAAAAAATATCTCTTCTCCGCTTCCCCAGGTTTTTCCACTCTCAGGAAAACCCCTGTTGAGGACCTCTTTTTAACACAAATGATTAATCTGCCATTCTCAAACGAAAAAAATTATATCATTGATGACTCCACTGACCACGGTAGGGGACTCCCTCGTGTTTACCGAAGTCGTTGACGTGGACGATGTTGGGTTGGGTCAGCCTGGTCAGTGCCTTGGCTTCGCGTTCAAAACGCTCGAGCATGTGGTGGCGTCCAATGGAATGTCCGGTCAGGTTCATAGGCTGGCCAAATTACCCTGTCAAACAGCCTGATTTGCCAGCGCAACGCCTAAATTTGATCGAGAAACCTGCCTCAACTGTGAATTGGAATCCCGATCCCGGGCTCAGGTTTACTCTGTTTTGCTGACCGGTGTATATAATACAGCCTGGTTGCGGCCTTTTTCTTTGGCGCTGTACAAAGCCTGATCCACCGCGGTGAACATCTGGTCGCTGTTTATTCCCTGGCTGGGGAAAACGGCGACCCCGATAGAGGCGGTGATGTGAATGATTTGATCACGATTGGGAACGGGAACCGCCAGCATTTCAATCGCAGAACGGAACTGTTCGGCGCGCTGCAGGGCATCGGCCTCGTACATTTCGGGCAGGATGAGCATGAATTCCTCGCCGCCGTAACGGCAGGCGATATCACTCTTGCGGATGTTTTCGGTAATCACTTGACTCACTGAGACCAGGGCCAGGTCGCCGGCCTGGTGGCCGTAAAGATCATTTATTTTTTTGAAGTGATCCAGGTCAATTAACAAGAAGGCAACTGGGTAGTTTTGGCGTTTGGCGCGGGTGAGTTCAGCTTCCAGCCTATCCGAGAGAATATGGCGGTTGTACAGCCTGGTCAGGGCATCATGGATGGCCTGGTCGCGAAGCTTTATCTCGGCTTCTTTGAGCTCCTGGGTGCGTTCAGCCACACGTTTCTCCAGCTCCAGGTTGATCGCGAGAATGCTGTGGGTACGGATCGTGAAAACGCCCCAAATTGCCAGGATGGCCAGCAAGGCCAAAAAAGCGCGGAACCACCAGGTTGCCCACCAGGGCGGGAGTACTTCGATCACGAGTTTCGCAGGGGTATCACTCCAAACACCATCGTTGTTGGCCGCGCGGACCATAAAGGTATAGGTTCCTGGGGCGAGGTTGGTGTAGGTCGCATCGCGGTTGGAACTGGGTGGGTACCAATCTTTGTCAAAACCTTCCATCTTGTACTGGTACAAGTTTTTGGTTGGAATTTGATAGCTGAGCGCCGCAAATTTAAGCCTGAAAACAAAATCGTCATAGGTGAGAACCAACTTGTCCATTTTCTCAATGGGAGCTGGCAAGATTTCGCTGCCGACCGCCACGGGCTGATTAAACAGGTCAAAGCCGGTAAACACGACTGGCGGGGTAAAAGGGTTTGCGCTGATATCCGCGCCGTGGAAAAAAGTCAAACCATTTGCCCCGCCGAAGTAAAGGCTGCCATCCGGGCCGCGCTGCGATCCCGCGAGCGTGAACTGGTCGCCCTGCAAGCCATCCCGCGAATCGAAGTTGGTGAAGGTGTTGTCGGCCAGCCGCAGGCGGCTTAGGCCTTTGCTGGTGCTGACCCACAGGTTGCCGCTCTCATCCGGCTGGATGCCCATGATGGTATCGTTCGCCAGGCCGTCCTTGGTGCTGAAACGTTTCCAGGTCTGGGTGGACAGCTCCAGCCGTCCCAGGCCTTCGGATGTCCCGGCCCAAATCCAGCCATTGGCTTCATCCAGGTAAACCGCCTGGACGGTATCACCGGGGATGCTGTTTGCGTCGTTTGGGTTATAGCGATGATGCGTGATGGTGTCGGTTTTTGGGTCGAGCAGTTCCAACCCTCCGCGCGCGGTGGCAATCCATAAGCGCCCGGATTTCTCCACTCCGACATCGTAGACGGTGTCTTCGCTCAAAGAATTGGGGTTCTTGTCGTCGTGAAAATATTCCTTGATCATTTTCCCGCTGGCCGGGTCGAAGAGATTAAGCCCATAGCCCAGCGTGCCCACCCATAACTGGCCATTCCCGGCCGGGTCAAGGGTGGTCAGGTAATTACTGCCGATGACATCCGGGGTTTCAGCAGTATATTTATAGGCAGTAAATTTCCCGCTAACCGGATCCATACGATTTAAGCCACCGCCGGAGGTTGCCACCCATAAGACCCCCTGTTCATCCCGGTAGACGTTATAAATTTTATCATCCGAGAGGCTGGTAGGGTCGTTGGGGTCGCGCTTGAAAATCTCTACCTGGCCGGATTTGGCATCGATGCGATTCAGCCCGCCGCCAAAGGTGCCGACCCAGAGCGTGCCGTCCTGATCCGCGAAAACGGAGTAGACATTGTTCGAGGACAGACTGTTCGGGTTGCCGGGAATACTGCGATATAGGCCAAACCGCTGTTGGTACGGGGCCAGGATGTTCACGCCGCCATAACGGCTACTAATCCAGAGCGCCCCGGAACGGTCCTCGGTCATCCAGAACACATCGTTATTGCTCAGGCTGAGCGGATCGCGCGAGTCATGCTGAAAAGATTTAAATTTTTGGGTAGCGCGGTTGAATAAATTTAGCCCGCCATTTTCAGTGACAACCCACAAGTTGGCCTGGCTGTCTTCGAAGATTGACCAGATGTTGTCATCGCTGAGTGATTCTGGGTCGGCCGGATCGTGTTTGAAGGCTTTAAATGTGCCTGTCGCCGGGTCGAAGAGATTCAATCCGCCTCTGCGCGTGCCGATCCAGAAATTTCCCTGGCTGTCTTCTGTCATTGCCCAGACATTATTATTGCTCAGGCTGAGCGGGTTATTCGGGTCATTCACGTAAATGCTGAAATCACCGGTCGCCGGTTCGAAGCGCTGCAAGCCACCACGCGTGCCAACCCAGATCTGGCCAGTTTTATCCTCATAAATTCGATACACCACGGGATTAGCCAGGGAGCGCGGGTCATTTGGGTCGGGCAGGTAATTGGTAAATTTCCCGCTGGCACGATCCAGCCGGCTCAACCCGCCGCGGGTGCCGGCCCAAATGCTTCCATCGCGAGCCTCGAGCAGCGACCAGACGGAATCATCAGCCAGGCTGTTGGCATCATCGGCAGAATGCATAAAGAAGGTAAATTTTTGGGTTTTTGGATCGAAAACGTTCAAACCGCCCGGGTCGGTGCCGATCCAGAGCAGACCATCCTGGGATTGGATCAATGCAAAAGTGTTGTTGTTGCTCAGGCTGTTCGAGTTTTCCTTGTCATGCCTGAAGACGGTGAAGCTGGCGCCATCATAGCGGCTCAAGCCATCGGCGGTGGCAAACCACATGAACCCGTCCTGATCCTGGATTACTGAAAGAACCGTCTCATGCGGCAGACCCTCTTCCACGCCCAGATGCTCGAAGCGCGCGGTTCCATTGTATTTGAACTCCAACCCGGAGGTCGAGGCTCGCGCTGGCTGAATGGATAAAAAAATAATGGCAAATACCAGGCTGCCAATCGTGAGCAACGACAATGAACGCGGGTTTCTCATCTGCAAAATCTCCCGGGTGAAAAATTCTGAACGCGGGCTTATCCGCCCCAGGGCATGCCGGCGTACTGTTCGAAGGCCTTGTCGTGCAGGCGCTTGAATAAATGCTCATGGCCCAATTCCCAGCGGGCGAGCATCTCGAGCACTTTTTTTGCGTCGCCTTCTGTTTTGCTTGCGGCCATGGCGTAAAACTCGGCGAAATCGCGTTCGATCAGGTAAGCCAGGCGCAGCACGGGCAAGTCGGCCACCATGGCTTCGGACACACTCTGGGCGATATTTTCGTTCTCGGCGCGTTCAGCGAAGAAGCCGACCATGGGCAGCTCGGGCAACTCAGGGCTGACACCCGCATGCTGGGCAGCGAGCTGGGCGGCAATAAAATCGATGTGTTTTTGTTCCTCGAGGGCGATGGCTTTAAAGGCTCCCTGCGCGGCGGCATTTTGCAGGCGCCCGGCGTTCTCCGTGAAGAAACGCTTGCCTTCGTATTCACGTTCGAGGGCATATTCGAGGATCTTGGTGATGTCCATGACTATCTCCGTGGAATTAATATCTCAGATCAATCCGGAATCGTCCAAAACGCGATCCGACCATGCTTTTGCCTGCACGGAAAGCAGGATACGCTGGGGATGGTGAAGACTGGCAGTTCCCCAGGCATTTTGCCAAAGCGTGATCAGCCGTTGTGTTTGCACCAGTTCTGCACTAATTTCAGGCTGAACATCCGCAGCGGTCCACTCAATCAAGTGTTTTGCTTCATCCAATAATTGGGCAACAAGCTCTGGGTTGGATGAGTCTCGCGCGCTGGATGAAATGCGCGCCAACGTGGCAGACAGCCCACCCATGCGCAAGGAAGCGGGTCGCGCAGAAATCGCAGGCGTAGCTTTTCCTTGTTGAACATCACACACCTCCTAGAATTTCACGACTCACTTCTACCAATGATACCCTCACCGCGCAGATTTTGAACTCCGGGATCTTAGAGACCGGGTCGAGAGCGGCATGTGTTAGTTCATTCGCTGAAGATTCCGGAAAGTGGAAATTGGCGTAGACCATGCCCGGCGGAACTCTGTCTGTCACCCAGGCTTCGGCTTCGATAGAGCCACGCCGTGAGGTTACTCTGACGCGCGCCTTTGGGGCAATGTCCTCAGCGGGTTGTCCTGAGCTTGCCGAAAGGATTCCTAGCCTGGCGGCATCATCGGGATTGATCTCGATCAGGTGCTGCGGATATATCTCCAGCAGCCCCTTAGCGCGGCGCGACATTTCGCCGCCATGCCAGTGATACAGTACGCGCCCGGTGGAGAGGATCATTGGATAATGATCATCGGGGCGCTCGGCGGGCGGAAGATGATCAATCGCTACGAATTTTCCTTTCCCGCGCGCGAAACCCTTGGTATGCAAAATAGGCGTGCCGGGGTGCTCAGTTGTTGGGCAAGGCCATTGCAGCGTCTCGCCTTTCTCCATGCGCTCATGGGTAATGCCCGCGTAGGAGGGCGTCAGCGCATTGATTTCTTGCATGATATCGGCAGGGGATGCGTAGTTCCAGGATGCCCACGGCCCTTCCAGTGTTTTTCCATCATTATCCAAAATCCGCCGTGCTATTTCGGCAATAATCGCCCAATCCTGGCGCGCCTCGCCAATAGGCGTAATCGCCGGTCTTACCATCTGCACGCGGCGCTCGGTATTGGTGAAGGTTCCGGTTTTTTCGGCAAAGGTCACGCCGGGCAGGAGCACATCAGCATATTGGGACGTTTCGGTTGGGAAAATCTCCTGTAATACGATAAAATCTGCCGCTTCCAGGCAGTGGAGGATGTGTTACGTATCAGGGTCAGACATGATTGGGTCTTCTGCCAGGATATACAGCGCATGAACCTTACCATCCAGGATGCCGGGGATCATCTCAGTGACGGTGAGCCCCACGTGGTCTGACAGCTGCAAAGTTGTCGGTTGCAGGTTTTCAATTCCCGTATTACCGGAGTCTGTTTTCAACCCCCAGGCGTTCCCAAATTTCGCCATGACCTCTGGGTTGGTTACCGATTGGTAGGCGGGGTAGACATTTGGCAAGCCGCCCATGTCACATGCACCCTGCACGTTGTTTTGTCCGCGCAACGGGTTAACTCCGCTGCCGGGTTTTCCCATGTTGCCGGTCAGCATTTGCAGGTTGGCGAGCGCCATGACATTCCGCACACCCACGATATGTTGGGTGATGCCCATTGCCCAGAGTACGGCCATTGGCTTGGTTGTCGCCAGGATTTCGGCAGCCTGGTAGAGCTGTTCGACGGGCACACCTGTAATTTCACTGGCTTTTTCAGGTGGATATTGATTCACCGTTTCGCGGAATTCGTCGAAGCCCTCGCAGCGTTCCGCTATAAAGGCTTTGTCTTCCCATCCTTTTTCCAGGATGATGTGCATGATCCCGTTTAGCAAAGCAATATCTGTGCCTGGGTGTTGGCGCAGGTGCAGCCCGCCATACTGTGGTGTGGCCAGTTTGGCGATCTCAATGCGGCGCGGGTCAGCTACGATCAGCTTTGCGCCACGATTCTTGACCGCCTGACGGATACGCATCCCAATGACGGGATGCTGCTCGGTGGTGTTTGAGCCGATGATGAAGAAAGCCTGGGCATTTTCGGCGATATCATCAATCGAGTTGGACATCGCGCCTGAACCAAAGGAAGTCGCCAGACCGGCGACGGTGCTGGAGTGTCAGAGACGGGCGCAGTGGTCAATGTTGTTCGTTCCAATGACCTGTCGCGCCAGTTTGTTCATTAAATAATTTTCTTCATTGGTACATTTTGCCGAGGTCAGCAGCCCAATAGCATCTGCGCCAAAGTCATCGCGGGTTTTGCGTAGTTTCTCGGCGCTGATGTTCAGGGCGGTTTCCCAATCGGTTTCAACCCATTCCCAGCCTGCATCTCTGTTTTTTTGCCCGCCATCCAGAAGGTATTTGCGTACTCTCGGCCGGGTCAACCGGTCGGGGTGGTTGACATAATCATAGCCAAAGCGGCCTTTTACGCACATCCAGCCATGGTTGGCAGGTCCATCCCAAACCGAATCGACCTTGATGATCTCGTTATCCTTCACTTCCAGCATGAGTTGGCAGCCCACGCCGCAGTACGAGCAGACGGTTTTGACCTTCTTCACCTGCCAGGGACGCCCTTTACCGATCGACATCTTCGGCATCAGTGCGCCGACCGGGCAGACTTCCACGCAGCTTCCGCAGAACTCACACGGGCTGTCCTGCATGGTGCTATCAGCCCCAAAACCGATGTGAGCATTGAATCCGCGATAAACGAGCCCGATCGCCTCGACACCATTGGCATAGTTGCAGGCGCGGACGCATAGCCGGCACAAAACACACTTGTTGCGGTCCACCTGGATGAAAGGATTGGATTGGTCAATTGGGTAGCGATGCTGAACACCTTTATAGCGATCACCCTTGGCATTGTATTCATAGGCCAGGTCTTGCAGCACACAATTCCCGGTGACGTTACAGGTCATACAGTCGAGCGGATGGTCTGAAAGTAGCAGTTCCAGCGAGAATTTTCGCGCTTCCAACACTTTGGGCGAGTGAGTCTGAATCACCAGTCCATCGCTGACCGGGAAAGTGCATGCCGGTTGCAGTGAGCGTTGTTTTTCGATTTCGACCAGGCAGATGCGGCAGGCTCCCTCGGGCGGTAGGGCCGGGTGATTGCATAACACCGGGATGGTGATCCCGGCGGCTTGCGCTGCCTGCAAAATTGTCTGCCCGGTCTGCGCCTGGATACTCTTATCGTTGATGCTGATGTTGACTAAAGACATCGCTTGTTCCTTCCTTATGATTTGCCGATTTGCTCAGCAAATCGGCAAATCGTACAGAACCGGGTACCATACTCAGCCTTACCGGGGTCTCGGGATTTGCATTAGATCAAGCCATTCCAAATCGCAGCGCAGGCAGCGTTTGGCTTCTTCACGCGCAGTGGCTTCGTCAAAGCCAGTTTCGACTTCATTAAAGTTGCCTGCGCATTCGGCCAACTTGAGTACTGGGGTTTCAGGGCGGCGAGCATCGGCGTAATCGTCCAGGTTGTACGGTTGTTCAATCTCAGGGCGAGGGGTCTCAAAATGGGGCTTGTCCAATTTACCGGTTTGCAGCCAATGATCGACAGCCACTGCCGCCAGGTTGCCTTGAGCCACCGCCTGGACAACCGTTGCTGGGCCGCTGACAGCATCACCGGCGGCAAAGACACCTGCCCGGGTTGTGTCGAAAGCTTTTTTGACGGCGAAAGTGCTGGCTCTGGTTGTCTCGATGCGCTCATCATTTTTCCAGGACAGGTCAGTCGTCTGGCCGATGGCGGGAATGAGCAGATCGACCTCAAGTATAAATTCATCCATTTCCGTGGGGACAGGTTTTCGGCGGCCGCTGTTATCGAATTCGCCTAGGTGTTGAGCTTGAACTACAAGACCTGTTACGTGGCCATTCCCTATCACGTTGACCGGGTTCGCCAGGAAGTGGAACTGTGTGCTCTCGCGCAGGGCTGCCTCGATTTCTTCGGGATGGGCAGGCATATCCGCGCGCTGGCGGCGATAGATGATATGAACCTGGCTCGCGCCTAGTCGCCAGGCTGATCGCGCCGCGTCGATGGCCACATCTCCACCACCGATGACGGCCACCCGTTTTCCCTGCACGTTTACGCCCAGTTTTTCGAGGGCAATATCGCGCAGGAAATCAGTGCCGTGCAAAACTCCAGCTTTTTCCTCTCCGGGAATGCCCAGCTTGCGGCTCTTGTGAGCCCCAAGTGCCAGCACAACTGCATGGAAGCCATCCCGTTGGAACAGATCGTCAACCGTAAAATCGGTGCCCAGGGCCTGGTTGCAGCGCACTTCCACGCCAGCCCGTTTGATATGATCGATTTCGGCAAACAGGGGTTCGCGCGGCAGGCGGTACGCAGGGATGCCCACCGTCATCATTCCACCAGGGATGGGCAGTTTTTCGAGCACCGTGACTTTGTAGCCGCGCTGGGCCAGCCGCAGGGCAGTCGTCAATCCGGCGGGGCCGGCGCCTACCACCGCGACTTTCTTGCTGGCAGCAGCCAGACGTTTTTCTTCCGAAACAACAATTTTTGGCGTCCAGGCCTGCCCATATTCCTGGTCGGCTAAAAAGCGCTTGATCATGCGGATGGCAATGGGTTCGTCGATTTCGGCGCGGCGGCATTTTTGCTCACAGAAGGCCGGGCAGACTCGCCCGCAGATCAGCGCGAACGGATTGCGTTGGCGGTGAATTTCCAACCCTTCAGTGTAACGCCCCTGGGCCACAAGCGCGATATAGGCCGGGCTGTCCACGCCTGCCGGGCATGCGTTAATGCATTTGGCGCGCACCAAGGGTTTGCATTGGCCGGCAGAGCAGTGTTTATCTTCAATATGTGCGTTGAACTCTTCCATGAAAAACCGCAGCGAAGCCATCACTGGGCCGGGGGTGAGTTGTCCCAGGGCGCAGAGCGATGCTTCGCGCATATTGCGTGAGATTTCCTCGATCAACTCCACGTCCTCAGCCACCCCATGGCCTTCGGTAATGCGGGTCAAGATTTCGAGCAGGCGTGTGCCACCCATGCGGCAGGGGATGCATTTCCCGCACGATTCGGCTGAAGCGAAAGTGAGGAAATATTTGGCGAATTCGACCATGCAGGTCTCATCGTCGACCACGATCATCCCGCCCGATCCCATCGTGGCTCCCGCTTCGACGAGAGCATCAAAATCCACGGGCGTGTTCAGTGCTGAGGCGGGTAAACACCCACCCAGCGGGCCGCCGGTTTGCACGGCCTTGAACGGTTTGCCCTGTGGGATGCCGCCGCCAACGTCAAAAATGATTTCGCCCAATGGAATGCCCATGGGCACTTCGATCAGGCCAGTGTTGTTTATCTTGCCAGTCAGCGCAAAGATGGCTGTGCCGGGTGATTTTTCCGTGCCGATCCCGGTGAACCATTTCGCTCCTTTCAAGATGATTTGAGGCGTAAGGGCATAGCTTTTGACGTTGTTGACATTTGATGGTTGGTTCCACAGTCCAGAAACTGCCGGAAAGGGTGGGCGCGGACGTGGTTCCCCGCGCCTGCCTTCAATGGATGCCATCAGCGCCGTCTCTTCGCCGCAGACAAAAGCCCCGGCGCCTTCATAAACATGCAGGTCAAATGAGAAACCACTGCCGAGGATATTTTCTCCCAGCAGCCCGTATTCGTGCGCCTGCGCCAGCGCTGTTTTTAGATGGGCAATGGCCAGCGGGTATTCTGCCCGGCAATAGATGTAACCTTCGCGCGCGCCTATAGCGTACCCCGCAATCGTCATCCCTTCCAGGACGCTGTGCGGGTCGCCTTCCAGAATGGAACGATCCATG
>CAZHWV010000040.1:0-29326 GCA_964536185.1 uncultured Anaerolinea sp.
TCGCTGTGCCGCAGGATGAAAGTGAACCCCAGGACAATTCTGGAGGGTCGGACGATAGTAGGCGGTTATATCGACGGTAATCGGAAGAAACCCTTCGTAGCGGCGTTCCTTCCAATCGGGTAGTTTCCGAACATAGCCACCGAATTCGGAACATAGCTCTTGGATGCTCCAAACGCCACTGCCAAACGCGGCCCACGATCGCCGAGTTTCTGCGTCGCTCAATCCAGTGGACTTCAGGGCCGGAATGATAGCTCCTCGATTGGGTAACAGCGCACCGCTGATCAACATCCACTGAAAGTGGACCATTGCCAGGTTGGTGCCGACTGGAAGGTGCCGACAGACTGTGGTCAAGGTTGCTATGGTATGATTCAACATGGTAATGGGTTCCTCGCATGATTTTGTGTTTCGCAAAACAAGATTATCATGTTTTGAACCCATTACCTCGGCTTTTTATTTTATCAGTTAGCGGAAACTAAAGGTAAAGGTTTTCCTCGCATATTTATATCTGAATGGCTGTTGCCACTCGATAAAGCACAGGGATATGTATGAACATGTACTGAAGGTTGATTAAAAAGGCCAAATATCCTGCCACCAGATAACGCCAATACCCACAATCGTCAGCGCGGCAGAAGCCAGAAGTGATTCGCCCCATGAAAAACCTATCCCGAAAACGCCTACGAAGAGCAGGAGCAAAAAGACGATGGTACCCCCGATGACATACGGGTTAATTAGGATTTTCTTTGACATAAGATTCTCCTTATTTGAAAATGTATTTATATGCAACACGTGAAAAATTACGGTCATGGATACCGACCAGGGATGCGCTCTGCAACGGTTTTTGGCAATGCAGCGGCGCTTGGGCCGGGTAAATCAACAAACTGGCCGGTCTGGAGCTGCCTTGCAGTACGTGGCGGCATGATACCATATTGCAGGGCTTGGTCGTAAGCCTGTTGGAGGGCGCAATCCAATTCGGCAAGTTCTGCAGCAGACTCATAAATATTCCTTGACATTAAAAAAATGATAACGCTATAATGGTATCGTTATCACAGTATTTCATACCTTGTTAGCATTTCCCCCAAGGAACGCTTTATGACTACAATTCGCGATGTGGCCAAGTACGCCGGGGTTTCCCCCATCACAGTTTCCCGAGTAGTCAATGAAGCTGAAAATGTCAACCCGGAAACTCGCGCCAGGGTTAGCAAGGCCATTGCTGATCTCGGCTATATTCCTAACCTGGCAGCCCGCAGTCTGCGTTCCAAGCAAACTTTTACGCTCGCGCTCATCCTTCCGGACATTACGAGCATATTCTGGACGACTGTTGCCAGGGGGGTCGAAGATGCCGCCCAGGGCGGTGGTTATTCTGTTCTACTATGTAACACGGATGAGAATCCCGATAAGTTCACCCGTTACCTAAATACAGTCTTGCGCCAGCGCGTGGACGGTGTGCTCGTGGTCCCGTACAGCATGGATGCGCGCCAGCTCTCCCAATTAGTCGAGATGAAGATACCTACTGTTGTTATCGACCGGCGTGTCATCAATTGGGACGGTGATTCTGTTTATTGCGACTCGGTGGCTGGCGCTCAGGCTCTGACCCAGCACCTGTTATCTTTGGGACACCAGCGTATCGCCATTCTGTCTGGCCCAACTGCTACCAGCACTGCCGAGGATCGGGTGGCCGGCTATTGCCTGGCCTTGCGTAAGGCCGGTATCTTCGTTGATGAGCGTCTGATCCTGCGCGGAGAGTATCGTGAAAGCTCAGGCATCTTGCTTACCCGCGAATTGCTGAGCAGTCATCTCGCAGTCACTGCTATCATCGCTGCCAACAATTCTATTGCTGCTGGTGTTCTGGAAGAACTCAAGTTGCAAGGGCGCAATGTCCCTGGCGAGATCGCCGTCGTCTGTTTCGATGAAATGCCCGAGATGGAGCGTCGTTTCCCCTTTCTGACCAATGTTACCCAGCCAGCGTATGACATGGGAGCCAACGCCAGCCAACTTCTGCTCAGCCGGATCAGGGCCAGCGGCAACCTGCGCCCTCGCGAGGTGATCCTACCCACCCGGCTGATCTTGCGCTACTCTTGCGGACGTTTCCTCAATGCTGGCGAACCGATGTCAAAGGTCAAGTATTCTCTTATCTCCGATCTTACTGAGAGCCAACTGGTAAAGCCTTTGGATGATACCGATCTTGAGCTGCTACTCACCTTTGCCCCCAACTTGTCCAGCACATCTCGTCAGGATGATTTCGAACACGGCCTGACCAAACCTGATAAGGAGCGTCTGGTCAGGGCGCTGGCTTTTCAAAAGTCGGATCGTTTGCCAGTGTTGGATAACCGCGGTGCAGGAAAGGTCGTCATGACGTATGTCCTTGGGCGTGCAGTTCGCCTGGCTTCCGATGGTTTGAATATTCTGCCTGAGGACGCCGTCGAGTTCGCTCAAAAAATGGGCCTGGATGCCATCCCGTGCGAAATTTCATGGGCTGTCGGCCCGATCGAAACTGACCCTGCCGATGATCTGTTAGTCAGGGTTCGCCAGGGCTACCCGGCACCTTCGCTTGCCGTCCAACTCAGCGCCGTGGAAAATTTGCTTACAGCTGTGGAAGGCACTGGAGTTGGTGTTTATGTGCGCTTCAGTTCCTTTGTGCAGAATGCTTTGCGGATGGTCTCGGAGACCGATCTGCGTACCGCTCTACAACGCCATCCCGAGCTGGAAAATTTAATGGACCTGATCGTCAAGCACCAGTGCCGGATTATGCGTGCTCTGTGTGATCGCTTCAGCCGCGACTTGCTCTTTGTATCCATTCAGGATGACGTTCTGGCATCTTCAGATATGGTCGCTGACGCCGATCTTTTTGATCATTCTATCCTGCCTCGCCTGGCTCTGATGATCAACCCGGCTAAGGAGCATGGCTTGCCCGTCGCCCTTGATAGTCTTGCGCCCTGTGGCCAGGCCTTGCCGGGTCTCTTTGAAGTTGGGGTCAATATTATTCAAAGCGCCGGCCTGGATTTCAACCCACTACAGGAATTCTCGCCCGAATTGTTTGGCAGGATGGTTTTTATCGGTGGTATTTCAAGCACGCTTATGGCGCGCGCATCTAAAGAAGAGATCGAAGAGAGTATACGCCTGGTGTGTGTGGCTTTCTTGCAGAAACCGGGATTCATTCTCGGGCCGAGCATCAGCTTCTCTGATTTGCCCGACATACAGCCTCAGAATTTTGCGAGCCTGATGCGCGCTGTTCAGCGCTATGGGCTCTACCATGCCTGATGTCTCGTGCCTGGCCAATTTCTGCCGCGCCTATGCTGGTGGTTTTCTGGATTGCTTGTGGAAATATTTACCTTGGCAGCGATGAAATTAGCAGCAGGTGACAAATGGGTCTTCAATAAAATCACGAATCGAAGCCAAGGCCGAGCCAATCCAAGGTGCGCAGCCACAGGTTGCGGCGACCCTGGTTGTGATCGGCCTGGTTTAGGGAGTGCTGGGTGAGTTTAATGATTGGGGAGCGCAACGGTTCGGGTGGAAATGGCATGGGTTTTGTGCGCACCATCTCCAGCCTGGTGCGTTCATTAGTCTGCCTATTGAGCAAATCGAGCATGACCTGCGCTCCAAAACGGGCTGCGCCAACGCCGAGCCCGGTGTAGCCCAGCGCGTACGCCGTGCGTCCCGCATGCGCAGTGCCCCAAAAGGCACTGAAACGGGAGCAAGTGTCGATGGCGCCACCCCAAGCGTGGGTGAAGCGCAACCCTTCAAGTTGAGGAAAAGTCTGGAAAAAGTGTTCCGCCAACCGGCCAAAGGAATCCGGGTTGTGCTCCAGGTGTGCTCCGAAACCATTATTCCAGTGATAGACAGCATCGTAACCACCCCACAAGATGCGGCCATCGGCAGTGGTGCGATAATAGTGGAACTGATTAGCAGCATCTGAAATACCCTGGCGTTCGCGCCAGCCGATTTCTGCGCGTTGGGCTGTGGACAACGGTTCTGTCACGAGCACGTAATCGTAGACTGGGACGACATAATAGGATAGCCTTTTGAGCAGTGGCGGAAAGGCATTGGTTGCCAGGGCAACGCGTGCAGCGCGAATCTGGCCGTTAGGTGTCTGCGCGATGATTGCCCGGTCTTCATCGATTAGCCCTGTTGCCGGGGTTTGCTCGTAAAACCTGACGCCGACATCCAGACAGGCTTTGCGCAAGCCCCAGGCCAGCCGGGCCGGGTTCAACATGGCGACATTCTGGTTAAGTAGCGCGCCGAGATAGGTGGGGGAATTTACCAGTTGCTGGATTTGATCGCGCTCCAACCAGGTAAAATCCTCTCCGTAGAGGTTCCTTTCAGCAGGCGCACCGCGCAGTTGTTCCAGTTGATATGGTTCAGTAGCCACCAATAATTCGCCGGAGCGCAGAAAATCGCAATCGATCCCCAGCCGGGCAATTGTCGTTTCGATTTCGGCCAGGTTAATGTTGCCCATTTTGAGCAGGGTGGCAAGGTCCGCAGGCCAGCGTTCGTGCCCATTTTCGAAGCCATGGGTCAGAGAAGCATCCATGAAGCCGCCGTTGCGACCGCTCGCGTTGCTGGCAGTCTCGCCAGCCTCGATGAGGACAATATCGAGGCTGGGATTGGCCTCCTTTGCCAACAGGGCAGTCCACAGCCCGGTAAAACCGGCGCCAATGATCAACAGGTCTGCAGTTGTTGAAGTAGTCAATGCGGTAAGCGTCTCGGGACGGGCCGGATCATCCAGCCAGAAAGGCTCCGGCGCGGCGTCAGCCAGGGATTTTAAGGATTGAGGTCGAGGGCTATGGGCAAAAGGCATAAGGTTGGGGGGGTGATGCGGAATGGGGATCTGAGTTGACTGGTTCTGCTGGTTTCGAAAGGGTCACCAGGTTCGATTCCTGATGCAGACCAGGCGCGGAGGCGATTACTGATCTTGAGTTTACAGTAAAGTGAAGGAGTTGAACAGTCACTATTTTGATTGCTTTTAAGGGCAGATACAATCCACCACCCAATCTACCAGCCTCTCAATCTGCCAATTGAAGTAAAATACAACCTATGACGAACAATTCCAGGGAACGTAATTTTGAATATGGTTTCTATGCGCTTGCCTTTGGGTTAGCATTGGCACTTCGTCTGCTTAGACTTGGAGAACTTCCCCTTGGCGATGACGAAGCCCTCTGGGCTTTACAGGCGCTGGATTTTGTAAAAGGCTTGAGGCCAGTTATTGGGCATCAGCCTGGCTATGTTGTGTTGACAGGGCTGGTATTCTTCATTTTGCAGACCAGTAATTTTGCTGCGCGGCTGGTACCCGCTGTGTTTGGCGCATTACTAACGCTTACCCCATTCAACTTTCGTGACTGGCTTGGCAGCAAGCCGGCTCTTGTTTTGGCATTTTTCCTGGCAATTGATCCCGGTTTCCTGGCGCTTTCACGCCTGGCCGGTAGCCCTGTTCTGGTTATCAGTGCGCTTGTGTTTGCCTGGGGTACCTGGCGCAATGGAAACCTCCGTATGGCTGGTATCTGGACTGGAGTAGCCCTGCTCAGCGGGCCGCTGTTGTGGCCGGGCCTGCTCGGCCTGGCAATTGCATATGGACTGCGACGCGGTCTTCTGCCTGCTAGCCAGCAGCCACTGCCGACTGTCACCAGCCCATCGCCCACGAACCAGCACCCTCTGACCCTGCCCGCTTTCGCTGCGGGGACCTATGTTCTCTTGGGAAGTTTTTTCTTGCTGGCATCCGGTGGTTTAAGCGCCGGGCTGGCCTCAATTCCTGCTTATTTTGGCGGCTGGCTCGACTTTACCGATGTGCCTGGCTTGCGCTTACTTGTGGGCCTGGCTGCTTACGAATTATTAGCGATTTTGCTGGCCATCTCCGGACTGGTACGCGGTATTTTTAATCGAAACGAACTGACCATTACGCTAGGTTTGTGGCTATTGGCCTCACTGGTGCTGGCGCTGGCTTATCCGTCGCGCCAGATGGCCGACCTGGCCTGGGTGCTAGTGCCCCTGCTTGTTTTGGCGGCTGTCGAAGCAGTCGAGATGTTGCAGGTAGCCTCGTTAATGTCCTGGGAAACTGTTGGGACGGCAGCTTTTACAGCTGCAATTTTGGTCTTTGCAGCGCTTAATTATTCTGCCATTGCCCTGACCCCGATGGACCAATCTGCTGTGCAGTTGCGCATGTGGGTTTTGCTTGGTTCTCTTGGCTTGTTGATTGTCAGCCTAGCCATGGTGGGCTTGGGTTGGTCAATCTCTACAGCGGTCCAGGGTGGTCTTTGGGGCAGCATGCTGGTATTGGCCATTTATACCCTGTCTACAGCCGTAGCTTCGGGTGGCTTGCGTACCTATCGCACCTTTGAAATGTGGCCAGCCAGTCCGTATACAGGGCAGGTAAAAACGCTGGTCAGCCAGATGGACGATCTTTCCCGTTGGAAGACTGGGGTCAATTCTGCGTTGGATGTCACCATCGCGGGAGTAGACTCGCCGGCTTTGCTTTGGACTTTGCGTGATTGGCCGGTGACTCAAATACCCGATGCGAACTTATCTGGTCGTACCCCAGAGGTGTTGATCGTTTCGGATCAGTTTTCCAGTGAGGTAGTCCCGGTCCCTGAATTGGATACAGACATACAATCCACTTACCGCGGCCAGGATTTGATTTGGCGTATCTATCCACTTTGGGATCAGGGTCTTATGACGGATTGGCTACGCTGGAGTATCCTGCATGAATTTCCGCAGAATGACGAAAAACTTATTCTGTGGGTGCGTAATGACATTTTCATCGATTCGCAAAATAACCCGTGATACAGCTCATGACACTTGAAAAATCACACCTGACAGCTTGCTCTATGATTGCTATCGATGGCCCGGCAGCTTCGGGTAAATCCACCCTGGCTTTTCGCCTGGCGCACTCCCTGGATTATTTATATTTTGACACAGGTCTGATGTATCGCGCCGTTACCTGGCTGGCGCTCAATCACCGGGTCGAAATCAAGGATGAAGCGGCAGTCACTCGTCTTGCTGAAGAGATTCCCATCGAAGTAAGTGTTCCATCGCTAGCGGATGGTCGCCCTTGCGATGTGGTTGTTGCCGGTCACGATATTACCTGGGAGATTCGTAGCGCTGAAGTGGATGCCAATGTTTCGGTTGTGTCCGCTTACGCTGGCGTGCGCAAAGCGCTCACGCTTCAACAGCGCCGCATTGGCTTGCGTGGGCACGTTGTTATGGTTGGCCGAGATATCGGCACTGTTGTCCTGCCTGAAGCAGACTTGAAGATCTATCTGGATGCTTCTGCTGAGGAACGCGCCCGGCGTCGGTATTGCGAAATTTTGGAGCGCGGCGGCCAGGCAAATTATGAGGATATTCTTGCAAAAGTGGTTACGCGCGATCGTATCGACTCCACGCGTGCCATTGCTCCCCTGAAACCAGCTACCGATGCTGTCATCCTGGATTCTGACCAGCTTGACGCAGACACGGTCTTTGAAAAAGCGTTCGATCTTTGTAAACGTTGATTTATTCGATATGACTGACCCGCTTGAACCTGCTAACGGAGAAGTACCGGTTCCAACTCGGTACAAAATTCCTGTTCATAGCTATATAGCGCGAATCCTGTTTAAACCCGTTTTTCAGGGTATTTTCTATTTATTGGCGCGCATCAAGGTAACTGGGCGGCAAAATGTTCCCTGCGGTAAGCCTTATCTTGTGGCCATCAACCACATATCAACTTTTGATCCGCCCTTTGTTCTTGCGTTTTGGCCAGAGATGATTGAAGCGATGGGCGCTGTTGATCTTTGGAGCAGACCCGGGCAGGCTCAGTTGGTCAGACTCTACCATGCAATTCCCGTCCACCGAGGAGAATATGACCGGGTTCTCTTTGACAGAGTCTTAAGCGTCCTCGCCGCGGGAAGACCACTATTGCTCGCCCCGGAAGGCGGGCGTTCTCATGTCGAAGGGTTGCGTCGTGCCCATCCAGGTGTGGCCTTCATTGTTGAAAAAGCGCAAGTGCCGGTTGTTCCTGTGGGTATTGTTGGTACGACAGATGATTTTTTTAAAAAGGCTATTCGATCTGAGCGTCGATTACTGGAACTGCGCATTGGAAAACCATTTCAACTGCCCCAAGTTGCAGGCAAGGGCGATGCTCGTCGGAAAGCTCGCCAGGACAACGCCGACCTTGTTATGTCCAATATTGCCGGACTTCTTCCAGAAGCGTACCGAGGGGTCTATGCTGGAGTGGCATTAGATCCGGATTAATTCCCGAATGGATCATCTTCGTCCCCCATTTCCTGTGATAAGCCGCGCAGTTTTCGCTAAATTAGTTCCAAACCCTAACCTTTGGGTATAATGTTTTTACTCAGGTGCACTACCTGCCAATAATTAGCTATGGAAATTATCATCTGGTTGTTTGATACGTATCCTACCCCATTCTGGCCGATAACTTTTTTGGGCTGGCTGGGGTGGTTTGTTTTTCTGGGACTAATCATCTGGGTCGTATGGTTGGGACGGGGATTTTCGGCAATAAATCCAAAATTAACAATCCCAAATCGCATTGCGCAAATAGCCGGGCTAACCATCCTTGTCCTTATTTTTAACTTATTTATTGGTATTCGCCTACCGGTTGGCGCTGCGCTTCCATTACCCGATATTCCCCAGGAACCGCGCGGCCCGGCGATCATGCTGCTTTCCGCAGTACCTCTCTTGTTGGCGGGCGGTATTCTTGGTCCTATTGCGGCGGCAGCATTGGGATTCCTGGCCGGCGCCTTGCGCTTTTTGTGGGACACACACAGTATCTTTACTTCACTTGAACTGGCTTTGCTGGGAACCTTGTTCAGCCTGGCTGTTCGCCAACGCTATCGTACCCGCTTGTTTGTCCTTCTGCGCGAGCCTTTTCTCGCCGCCGTGGTTTTGGCGTTGCTTTATGCGCCTGTTTTTATTATTGATGCTTTCCTGGTGTCATCCGGTTCCATGGCTGCACGGCTGGACTATGCTTTGACTGGTGTTGGCTTGCGGAATTTGGCTTTGGCCGCTGAATTATTGTTGGCTGGCTTATTCATGCAGATTTTGGTCGTTGCTTTCCCTATGGCCTGGGGCCGCCATCTCCCTTTGCGGCCATCTCCGGTAGAACGCAGTCTCGAAGCACGTTTCCTGTTTGGCACTGGGATGTTAATCATCTTCTTGTTGCTGGCTCTATTGGCCGGGGATTGGCTGGTGGCCGGGTCGGCTGCTCGCGAAATGCTCCATAACCGTCTCAAGGCTACAGCCGAAATAACATCGCAAAGTGTCCCGTTCTTCCTGGAAACCGGTCAAAATCTGGCGACTCAGACTTCTAAAAGGCCCGAAATGGTCAGCGCGGTTGGCGATGACTTGACCAAGGTTTTGGAAGAACAAATTCAGTCTGTGCCTTATTTTGACCAGTTGCTCGTATTTGACCAATCCAAAAACCTTGTCGGTGGTTATTCATCTGCACCCGACGCTCAGCCCAACCTTTTCCCAGAAGAAAATGCTGGGATCGACCTGGTTTTTAACGGTGTTCTTAGCCAGACTTATACTATTCCACCGAATCTATGCTCACTGTCCTCTGCTGACTGCCCGCTGCTCACAGCTCGCGTCTCCTATGTCATTGCAATCATTGATCCTGCGACCGCCCAGCCTGCGCGCGCTTTGATCGCGCGAACAGACCTGGCGACTAATCCATTTTCCCTGCCCCTGATCGCCGGCCTAAAATCTATGTCGGAATTGGGCGGAAATGGTATTTTGTTGGATGAGAACGGACGGATTCTCTATCATCCAGTCTTTAACCAGGTCATGAGCCAGTATTCTGGCCAAGAGAAAGCTGAACCATCTTTTTTTGATGACACAGCCCCCAACGGGACCCGTAATCTTGTCTATTTTCAACCTGTGAATGGACGGTCATGGACGGTGGTATTGACTGTTCCAGCCCAACAGGCTCAGCAGCTTGCCCTGACCATTGCCGCGCCGCTCTCGGTGATGATCCTGCTGCTGGCGATAATTGCACTGGTGTCTTTGCGCCTGGGTTTGAAGGGCATTACCATATCTTTACAGACTCTGGCAGTTGAGACGATCCGTATTGCCCAGGGTCAGCTCGATCATAGTCTTGCTGTTGAAGGTGTCGACGAAGTCAGTCAATTTCGCCGTTCATTTGAACTGATGCGCGTCAGTCTGCAAGCGCGCCTCGAAGAACTAAACCGGCTTCTCCTCGTTAGCCAAGGCGTCGCTTCGAGTTTCGATATGCAGGATGCTGTTCAGCCTGTGATGGAAGCGATCCTGGCTACAGGCGCAGGCGCGGTTCGCATCATCCTGCCGCCTCTCGCAGATGAAGCCTGGCAGAACCAGACTTCCGTTCTAGCCCTTGGTCCAGATAAGGATTCGTATGCTCGCTTCGATGAACAGGTAATCAGGTTTGCTGACCAAAAAGAGCGTGCCTTTGTGCCGGACGCAAGACAATCTGTCGGGTTGCCGGATGGCAGGGGAGATGCTCCTGTCTCGCTGTTTGCCATATCGTTGCGACATGAAAACCGTAAGTTCGGCGTGCTCTGGGCAGGATATGATGCTACGCACCAGTTTTCGAATTCGGATGAACGCTTTTTGACAACCCTGGCCGGACAGACCGCTTTGGCGGCCTCCAACCAACATTTGTTCCGTTCTGCTGAAGTAGGCCGCCAACGTTTGGCTGCGATTCTGGCCTCCACTCCGGATCCGGTACTGGTCATTGATCAACTTGACCGCCTTTTGTTGGCAAACCCCGCAGCCTCGCAGGTGCTTGGCTCAGACGTGGCAACGGGAAAAGGCCAGCCAATTGAAAAAATCATCAAACCGGGGCCTTTGCTTGATATTCTTCGATCTCCAACTGCCGATAAGCTCTCCGGTGAAGTTACCTTCCCCAGCGGGCGGGTTTACCTCGCTACGGCCTCGCCCGTGGTTGCGGATGATCGCCCGGTTGGAAGGGTCTGTATTTTACGTGATGTGACCCACTTTAAAGAGTTGGACAAGATGAAGACTGAATTTGTCAACACTGTTAGCCACGACCTTCGCTCACCGTTAACTCTCATGCGCGGCTATGCCACGATGCTAGAAATGATCGGTACGCTTAATGAGCAACAGCAGAGCTATGTCAAGAAAATTATCTCCGGGGTAGAGAATATGTCTCGGTTGGTTAATAGCTTGCTTGACTTGGGGCGTGTAGAAGCTGGTGTGGGGTTGCAGCTTGAGATCATCCCGCTGGTGGAGCTCGCCGAGCAGGTAATTGAGTCGTTGCAGCTCCTGGCGGCGGAAAAGACGATCGACTTAACTGTGATCACCCCGAAAAACACCCAACCGCTCATCGAAGCCGACCGGGTTTTGTTCCAACAAGTCGTCTATAACATGGTTGAAAATGCGATCAAATACACGCCTCAGGGCGGTCGGGTAACAGCGCGGTTTTACGTTTCAGGCGATGAAATGTTGCTTGAAGTCCAGGATAGTGGGATCGGTATTGACCCACTGGATCAGCCGCGCTTATTTGAAAAATTTTATCGTGGTGGGCAGCGAGAAGCTCGCGAGCAAAAGGGCTCTGGGCTTGGGCTGGCTATTGTCAAATCAATTGCGGAGCACCACGGTGGTAAGGTCTGGCTGGAGAGCCAGTTGGGAAAGGGCAGCACTTTCTTCCTGCAAATGCCGCTGCGCCAGTCCAGGGAGGGCCAAAGATAAATGTTGGCGCATCGAGAAACGCAGGCGATTTCACATCCTTGAATTACTAAAAAATCGAACCTGTTAGATTTAACAACTTTACGGTATAATTTCATGCCGC
Organism: uncultured Anaerolinea sp.; assembly: GCA_964536185.1. Lineage (GTDB taxonomy): Bacteria > Chloroflexota > Anaerolineae > Anaerolineales > Villigracilaceae > UBA5195. Next base: position 11,771 of record CAZHWV010000040.1, read on the forward strand.
TCAAGTATTTGAACGGCATGCTTTTTGTTATTATCAACGATTAAAAGAGGCAACAGAAAATGGCTACAAAACGTACCTATCAACCTAAAATTCGCCGTCGCATGCGTGTTCATGGTTTTCGCGAGCGAATGTCCACTGCCGACGGGCGCGAAGTGTTGCGCCGTCGCCGCAGCCGCGGCCGTAATAAGCTTTCGGTCAAAATTAATAACCACGTCAAACGGATCCGCTGGTAGGCTGCTTCGCCGGGGACTCGTGAGTCCCCACGCGTTCGGCGTATCCTTAAGTGCAAGGCAAGGGTGAGACATCGCTTTCGCCTGACTCGGTCCATAGATTTCAAGCGGGTGCGAAACCAGGGTAAGTCCTTCGCGCACCCGCTTGTTGTGTTGGTAAAGCTTGTCTCGGCGGAAAATCGGCCGCGGGTTGGGATAAGCACGAGCCGTTCAGTGGGTAATGCCGTCCAACGTAATCGCGCCAAGCGGCTCTTGCGCGAATCAATTCGGCCCCTCATTCCCATGCTTGCTCCCGGGTGGGACCTGGTGCTGATTGGCCGCAGTCGCCTGGTAACGAGTGAATTTCACGATGTGCAGGACGCCGTCGATGGACTTTTGCGGCGCGCTGGCCTACTGGTTCCTTTGGCTTTGTAACAGCGGAGCGTGAGCAAAGTTAGCATGTGTGCTGACCATTATCTGCCTCATGAATACCCGAATGAGCCGCGATTGCGTGACTTGCGACGAACTTTGCGTAATTGGCCGCGGTTGCTTTTGTTGGCTATAATTCGCTTGTACCAGATGACCCTTTCAAAGGGCCTACCGCCCAATACGTGCCGGTTTTATCCATCTTGCTCCCATTACGGCTACCAGGCAATCTATAAATACGGAGCCATAAAAGGGTCAGTCATGGCAACATGGCGTGTGCTGCGTTGTAACCCGTTTAATCCGGGCGGGGTCGACCCTGTCCCCTAGCCATAATCCGCGTCGATTGGTGGAAGCGTTCTAATCATGGTGATCTTGTATTCAAGAATGCTATGGTTCAACCCAGGAGATTTGATGAAGTTCAACCGCGTCTTTTTCTTTGTACTCGCCGCCTTGTTTGCAGTCTTTTTGACTTCGTGCGGGGCGCCTCCCGCCTCCAACTGGCCAGGGCTCGCGTCTGATGGCACGCATGTCTATCTGGCCGATGGCCAGTATGTTTATAATTTGCTTTTGACCGATGGCACCGAGGTTACCACTCAGACGGCCGATGGTCCCGTTCCGGCGCGCTTCCCGATCAAAGCCGAGGGTACAAAATCATTTTATGCTGCTCCTGCGTTAACCAGCGACGGTCAGTTGTTGGTTGGCAGTGCCGCGACAAGTGAAAATACCTTTTATAGCATCGATCCGCTGGCTGGTACCGTCAAATGGACTTTCTTGGGGTTAAAAGCCCCCTGGCTGGCTGGCGCGCTGGTCTTTGATGATACGATCTACGCCCCGGCGGGTGATGGCAATTTGTATGCCTTTGGGCTTACGGGCCAGAAACGTTGGGAATTTACTGCTTCCAAGCACAGCCTGTGGACCAGCCCTGTCACCGATGGTAAGCTGGTTTACTTGGTAACGATTGACCATGAAGTTTTTGCCATTACCTCTGGGGGCAAAAAAGCCTGGAGCCTGAAGCTTGATAATGGCATTATTGGTGCGCCTACCATCGTCGGTGGCACTTTGTTCGTGGGCACGCTATCCGGTAATCTATATGCGCTAGATGCCGCTACTGGCAGCCAGAAATGGGTGAAGATGCTCGATGGAGGCATTTGGGGATCCCCGGCTTCCGACGGCGAAAATGTTTTTGTTGGGACTGTATTAGGTACGAAAGGTAAGTTCTATGCCATCAACGTCTCTAGTGGACAGATCGTATGGTCACTAGATGATGAAGGCTCAATAGCTGCTGGCCCGTTGGTTACTGCTGACCAGGTACTATATGTCACCGAAGCGGGCAAAATCCAGTCCTTGGAAAAAACCGGTACGCCCAAGTGGCAGGCCATATTGGAAAATGCCAAGCTGTATACCCCGCCTTTCCTCGCCGGGGATCTGATCTTGATCGCTCCGATGAATGCGAAGTTCCTTTTGGCTGCCTATGACTTGAATGGCGCCCAGAAGTGGACTTTTGTCGCCAAATAGGAAAAGTGGATATGGGTAATCTTTTTGATTTAATAATTGTCAACCCCTTTACCAATGCTTTGCTGTTGATCTACGCCTTTGTGGGAAATTTTGGTGTTTCGATCATATTATTTACCATTATTATCCGGTTGATCACGCACCCTATCATGGCTCAGCAGATCAAATCGAGCACGGCCATGCAGGAATTGATGGCTTCGGAAGAATGGCTGAAAATTCAGGAAAAACACAAGGGTGATAAGGAAAAATTAGCTCAGGAACAAATGCGTATTTACAGTGAACGCGGCGTTAGTCCGTTCAGTTCCTGCCTGCCTACCTTGATCCAGTTTCCAATTCTGATAGGTTTCTATCAAAGTATTGTTCGCGCGATCGGTGTCACACCTCTGCAGTTGCTCTCCCTGGTGCGAGGCATCTACCCTGGCCTTGAAAATATCACTCCCTCTGCCAGTCTTTCTGCGTTGATTCCTATTCAGAGCCAGTTTTTATGGATGAATCTGGGCCAACCCGAAGGCGTCAAGTTGTCTTTCCTGCCCTTCGCGATCCCTGTGTTGGCTATTATTGTTGGTCTGACGACTTATGTCCAAACGAAGTTGACTGTCCAGCCTTCCGCCAGCCCTAATGACCAGTCGGCGCAGATGAACCAGATGATGGGACTCTATATGCCTGTTTTGTTGTTCTACTTTGCGCTCAACTTCGCTTCGGGACTGGCGGTTTACTTTATTACCAGTAACCTGGTGGGTATTGCGCAATATGCCGCGTTGGGTAAGGTCAACTGGAAGAATTTATTGAAGTTTGGTCCTGAAAAAAAGCCTGTTGTATCCAAAACAAAATCTGGTAAACGTTCTTAGGGATGTGAAATGAAACGGACAACTTTGGAAGTGATAGCCCCTTCTGTAGAAGAAGCCATTCTGCGCGGCGCGGAGCAATTGGGTGTTCCACGCGATCAGTTTGATGTGGATATTTTGGACGAGGGTTCAAGAGGTTTTCTTGGAATTGGTGGCAGACAGGCGCGCTTGCGCCTGACCTTGAAAGATGCTGAGCCAATTGTCCCGGATGGGTCTGCTCCGAAAGCGGATTCAGTACTTTCCACCACCCTTGACGATTCCTTGCTCAACTTTACATCCCAAACCACCAGCGATCTGCTTGCCAAAATGAAGATAAAAGCCCGCGTGTCGGTTAGATATGGCGAATCTGATGGTAATGCTGATCTGCCGGTGCTGATTGATATTCATGGGGATGACCTGAGCGTTTTGATTGGTCGCCGTGCCGAAACCTTGAATGCGCTGCAATACATTCTGGCGCTGATCATAAGCAAAGAAGCGAATGGCTGGGTACAAGTTGTCGTGGACGTGGAAGGCTATCGCGCGCGCCGTGAACGCCAACTTCGCCAATTGGCTCGCCGAATGGCTGAACAGACCATTCGCACAGGCAAGCGCCAACTTTTAGAGCCTATGTCTGCAGCAGAGCGCCGTATTGTCCATCTGGAATTACGTGGTCACGAAGCTGTTACCACTGAAAGTATCGGAGATGAACCCAGCCGCAAGGTAAGCATCATTTTAAAAAAGTAGCAATTAAGCGATTGACAGCCCGGTGATAGAGATTACCGGGCTGTTTTAATTTCTCAGGTTATAATTTGTAAATATGTTTCACATGATCTCGCTAGACCCCGTTGATTATCTCGTTATTGGGCATGTTACGGTTGATCTGAGCCCATCTGGTCCGAAATTGGGTGGCTCGGCAGCTTATGCCGCCCTGACCGCACGCGCCATGGGTCTGAGTGTGGGTATAGTGACTGTTTGCGGTAACGACCTTCCATTGGCAGATCTGGCTGGTATTCCCGTTGTGGCGAGTGCGGCAGATTGTAGCACTACCTTCGAAAACGAATATACTTCTACCGGGCGCGTGCAGTATATTCGTCACCTTGCACCGAAAATTGACTTCGCGATTGTCCCTGAAGTTTGGCGCCGGGCAAAGATCATTCACCTGGCCCCTGTGGCTCAGGAAATGGACTCACAATTGCCAGCCGATTTTCGCCCTGCGATGCTGGGATTAACAGCCCAGGGTTGGATGCGCGCCTGGGATGGGGATGGTAGAGTTCATCCATGTAAATGGGAGCAGTCCGAAAAAGCTGTAGCGCAAGCCGGAGCGGTGGTCTTCAGTTTGGAGGATGTGGCTTGCGATGAGGCAATTATTGAACCTATGGCGCAGGCGGCGCGTGTTATGGCTGTCACTGATGGAGCCGAAGGTGTGCGTCTGTTTTGGTCTGGTGATAGCCGCCGGTTTCACCCACCCGTGGTCACCGAAGTGGATCCTACAGGTGCGGGTGATGTATTTGCGGCGGCATTTTTTGTTCGCCTATTGAATACACGTGACCCATGGGAAGCAGCTCGTTTTGCCAACCGCATGGCTGCTATTTCGGTCACTCGCCCAGGTGTAGCGGGCGTGCCCAGTATGGAAGAAGTTCAAAACTGCATGGTGGAAATATTGGGTTAGCAAAGATATTTATTTGCATTTCCTGAGGCTTATATTTTGAGAGCAGGTTAGTAATGTGTTGGAGGTATGAATTTGACGGCTCGTATTTATACATTGGTTAACCAAAAAGGTGGTGTGGGGAAGACGACTACCGCAATTAATCTGGGCGCATTCCTGGCCAAGTTGGGACAAAAGGTGCTTATCGTGGATCTTGACCCTCAGGCCAATGCTACTTCATGTTTGGGTGTGGACAAGCACTCAGTCAAGAATGGAACCTATGAAGCACTCCTGGGTATTACGCCAGCTTTGGGCGGCTTACTTTCCAACCCTGGCTTGGGGTTGACTTTGCTGCCATCATCGCCAGCCTTGGCTGGTGCGGAAGTGGAATTAGTAAGCCAGCAAAGTCGCGATTCGCGCTTGAAACATGCACTTGAGCCGCTCCTTGAGCGCTTTGATTACATCCTGATCGACTGCCCACCATCCCTTAGCTTACTGACCATTAATGGATTGGTGGCTGCCAAAGATGGCGTTATCATTCCAGTGCAATGTGAATACCTGGCGCTGGAAGGTGTGGGCCAATTATTGCAAACCCTGCAACGAATCCGCCAGTCATTGTATCCGGCCTTGAAAGTCCGCGGCGTTGTGATGACGATGTTTGAGAGCCGCGCTCACCTTTCCACCGATGTGGTCAGTGAAATCCGCAAGCATTTTCCGAACCAGGTCTTTAGCGCTATCGTGCCGCGCAGCATTCGTCTGGCTGAAGCGCCCTCGTATGGATTACCAATTTCGGCTTATGCCCCTGCATCCACGGGCGCACAGGCCTATTCCGCATTGGCCAAGGAATTGCTAGTTGGCGATGGAGTTGTTTTGCCCCAGTTATGATCCTGCTTTGCGCTGATCCAAAATCTTAAAGGAGTACTCATGCCAAAACATTCCGGCCTCGGCAAGGGCCTTGACGCTCTGATCCCCACTGGATTTCAGCCTGAAGCAACCCAAAATGGTGATACAGCTCAAATGGCTTCAGGTTTTCTAACCGTTGCTATAGATCAGATTGTACCTAATCCTCGCCAACCACGTTCTCGTTTTGAAGATTCTGCATTGGCGGAACTGGCCGCATCAATTCAGGAACATGGCATCATTCAGCCCTTGCTTGTCAGCCGAAATGAGGATGGTTCCGGTTATACCCTGGTCGCTGGGGAGCGCCGTTGGCAGGCTTCGCAGCGTGCTGGGCTGAAAATTGTGCCAGTCATTGTCCGACAGACAACGGATCAGCAGCGCTTGGAACTGGCGCTGATTGAAAATATTCAGCGCGCAGATCTGAATGCCTTGGAAGAGGCCAACGCATTTCGACAGTTATCCGACGATTTTCAGCTTTCACACGAAGAAATTGCTGCGCGTGTGGGCAAAAGCCGTGTGGCTGTTACCAATACGTTGAGGCTGCTCAATTTGCCTGGAGTGATCCAGAAATCTTTGTTGGAAGGCGAGATCACTGAAGGCCATGCCCGCGCCTTGCTGGGACTGACCAACCCGCGGGCGATGGAATCAGCTTTGCACACAATTCTCTTCCAAAAAATGACGGTGCGACAGACAGAAGAACTTGTCAATAAGTTGAAGGGTGAGAAACCGGCAACCACCATCAAGGAAGACCAGTCGCCCGAAGAAAAGTCGCTAGAAGAATTTATCCACGCCAATCTGAGCCAGAAGATAAGTGTGAAAATCGGAAAAAACAGGTCTACCGGCTCCATGACCCTGTATTATGGTTCTGAAGAAGAATTCCAGGACTTAATGATCCGTTTGACCGGCCAAAAGTACGCCCCCTGATCAATTGACCATGAAAATTCTCTATAACGCTCATATTTATAGCCTTGACCATGACCGCCCTGAAACCTCCGTCCTGGTAATTGATCGCGATAGAATTGTTGCTCTGGGCGGGCCAGAGCTGATCGATGTTTTTGGCCTTCGCGCCAGTTGCGAAGATATGGGTGGAATGTTTATTTTTCCCGGCCTTACAGACGCCCATATTCACTTGATGCATTATGCCCTCAGTTTGCAAAAAGTGGATGTGGAAACGTCCACCAAAGCCGAAGCTTTAATGCGCATATCCGAGCGCGCTGCCCAAGCCCAGTCCCCCACATCCGCTGCTCCGTTCTCTTGGATCCTCGGTCATGGTTGGCAGCACAACGATTGGGATGGGGAATTCCCAACCGCAGCCGAATTGGATGCGGTCGTTCAAGAGCATCCAGTCTACCTCACGGGTAAGTCCTTGCATGTTGCCTGGGCGAATTCGATGGCTTTAACCTTGGCGGGAATAGGTCCAGGAACTCCGGACCCGGTAAATGGGAAGATCTTGCGGAACGCGAGCGGCCAACCCAGCGGTATCCTGCTTGAAACAGCCATGGAAATCGTCGAAAAAATTATCCCGGTCGCGGATGAAGTTCAAGCTGCTAAGGCAATTGAAACCGCTTTGCCCAATCTTTGGAAGATGGGTCTGACCGGTGCACACGATTTCGATTACCGTACGGCTTTTATGGCTTTACAAATCCTTGATAACAACCAGCGGCTCAAACTACGTGTGACCAAGAGCGTACCTTTGGATCTATTGCCTTCTGCCGCGTTACTTGGCCTGCGGACAGGTTTTGGCAGTGAGCATTTGCGGATTGGTTCAGTGAAGGTGTTTATGGACGGGGCGCTTGGTCCTCGTACAGCAGCCATGATGAAACCCTACTTGAATGAGCCTGAAAATAGGGGTATGCTAAATATGGACGGCGAACAGTTTTTTGAGGTTGGCCGGCAAGCCGCAGATGTGGGTCTAAGCATGACCGGGCACGCTATCGGAGATCAGGCCTTGCACGAAATTCTAAATGGTTACGAGCATTTGCGTGGATATGAGCGCGAGCAGGGTTTGCCAGCACTGCGCCATCGGATTGAGCACGTGCAGATCCTTCATCCTGACGATGCTCGGCGTTTAGGCAAGCTGGGAATTATCGCGTCAATGCAGCCGATCCATGCCACATCGGATATGCTGGTTGCGCAGAAATACTGGGGTGAACGCGTGGACCTGGCTTATTCATGGCGGACTCAACTGGACGCTGGCGCTATCCTTGCTTTTGGCTCGGATGCGCCGGTGGAAGCCCCAAATCCATTCTGGGGACTGCACGCCGCTGTTACCCGTCGCCGCCCTGATGGCACCCCTGGCGTTCAAGGTTGGCAGCCGGAGCAGCGTCTAACTATGCGCGAGGCTTTGGAAGGTTATACAGTTGGAGCAGCTTATGCTGCCGGCCTTGAAGACCAGCTTGGGCGACTTTCGCCTGGTCTTTTTGCTGATTTGATCGTACTTGAGAAAGACCCCTTTACCTGTCCACCCGAGGAACTGTTGACCATGAGGTCTGCAGCTACCATGTTGGGTGGCGAATGGCTTTGGCAGGCCTGAAGTGATGAACGACATGCGCACAAATACGTTGATCAGTCCTGAGGTATTGATTCCGCGCCTGGGCGAGCAGCTTGTGAAAATGGGCTTGCTCAGTAATGAGCAATTAAAGCAGGCTCTAGGATATCAGCGTCATTGTATGGAAAAGGATAGGCAGCTCCTTCTGGGGCAGGCGATTGTGGAACTGGGTTTCCTTGACCGGCCGATGCTTGATAGTGCTGTTACCGAACAAATCCTGCGTTTGCGTGCTGCCCTGGAAGATTCGAATCATAATCTTGAGCTGCGCGTCGAACAACGCACCTTGGAGTTGGAAGAAGCTCTCCGGCGACTTTCTGAAACCAACCAGTTGCAGGCTAATCTTGTTGCCAACATTTCGCACGAACTGCGCACACCGCTTACGCATATCCGTGGTTATCTTGACCTGTTATATACAGAATCGCTTGGTGATCTGAACACTGACCAGAAAAACGCATTAGGCGTATCTTTGAAATCATCTCTGCGCTTGCAAAGCCTGATCGATGACCTGATCCTCTTTTCGCAAGCTTCGCGTGGTCAAATGACCTTGAGCTTGAGCCCGGTTGACTTGAACCAGATGGCCTCGAATGTGATTTCCAGGTTGAAGCCGCGCGCCGTAGATCACCAGTTAACTCTGGCTGTGAACATCGAACCAATGTTGCCTTGTGTTCAGGCTGACGAAGAAAAATTAAGTTGGGTCACAGCGCAATTATTGGATAATGCAATTAAGTTTTCCAATCCAAATGGCAAAGTCAGTCTCAATATCATGAAAGATACCACTGCGAAAAACATGGTTATCATTTCGGTTTCAGATACTGGCATTGGTATTTCTCAGGATCGAATTATGGAAATTTTTGAGCCATTTCACCAACTGGATGGTTCTGCATCCCGGCGTTACGGTGGCACTGGTTTGGGGTTGACTCTGGTTTTGCAGATCATTGAAGCGCACGGTTCTTTAATTGATGTCCAGTCAAAGATAGATAAAGGAACTACCATCTCTTTTCCTTTACTGATTGCAAAGGTAGGTTAACTTGCCTGTGCGCGAAGGAATATTCGATTATCTGATTATTGCCGAAATTGTCACTCAGCGTGGAGATTGGAAGCAAGCTCTGGACGAGGTTCTTGCCGAGGTACATTCTATATTTATTTTTGACAACCTCGCATTGTTCGTGGCTGAACAAGAAGCCAGCAGCCTGACCGAAATTATTTACGCCCGATCCGTAGGGCGGGGGCAATCTGCTGGAGCTGATGCTGCCTGGGGTGCGGAGGTTGCCACCCAGGTAATGGAGCGGAATGAGATTGTTATGCAGGAGCCCAACAAAGCGCATACAAAGGGTGACAGCATTCCAAATAGCATACGGGACCGGCTTTCAGAAGCCTACCTATTAGGTTTGCCGCTGCGTACTTCAACTGGCTTGTATGGTGCGCTGGTATTCATTCGTTTTGGCGGCCCGGCCTACAGTCAGGAACATATTTTCCATGCGCGTTACCTGGCCTCGCAATTTGCAGGGTTATTTGAGCGAAAAAAATTGAATGCGGATATCCACGCTTTGGAAGAAGCCCGCCGCCTGCTGGCTCTGCAGGATGACTTCATCGCCACTATTTCACATGAATTGCGCACGCCGCTTGGATTTATCAAAGGCTATTCAACCACATTATTGCGTCAGGATACAGAATGGGATGAAACCACTCGCCGTGAATTTCTGACCATAATCGATGAAGAAGCTGACCATTTAACAACCCTGATCGAAAATGTGCTTGAATCTGCTCGCTTGCAAAGTAATACCTTGCCTATGAAATTTCAGTCAACCCGGCTGGATACACTCATGGTTGAGACTGCCACTCGCGCACAGGCTCGTTCCACAGGTTTACAGGTTGAGTTTGATTTTCCCATCAGGCCGGTGGTTCAGATCGACAGCGTGCGAATTGCACAGGTGTTAAGTAACCTGTTTAGCAACGCGGCCAAATATGCTCCTGGCGCATTGATTTCCATTTCTTTATCAGAAATTCCCGGTTATTATCGCATTCGTTTTGCTGATTCTGGCCCAGGTATTCCGCCAGAACACTTGCCAAACCTGTGTAAACGATTTTTCCGCGTTCCAGGCCAGGCTGGAAACGGTTCCGGATTGGGGCTATTTATTTGCAATAAAATTATTGATGCTCATGGAGGCAGGTTATCAGTCGAGTCTGAACTTGGCCAAGGAACAGCATTCCTGATTGACTTACCTGCCGAAGATCCAGTCGTAACACGTTCTGAAGGAGATTAAAATGACCACTAAAATTTTAATCGTTGACGATGAGCCGCGCTATCTACGTTTGTTGGAAGCTAACTTGCGCTCGGATGGATATGATGTGGTTTTGGCTGCCGATGGCCTTCAAGCTGTAGAAATATTCTCTGCTGACCCGGTGGACTTGATCCTGATGGATGTGATGATGCCCAACCTGGATGGTTTTGCTGCGTGCCAACGTATTCGGCAGTTCTCGAACGTCCCAATCATCATCTTGACAGCCAAAGGCGAAGAACAAGATCGTGTCCGCGGCCTGGATATGGGCGCAGATGACTATCTTGTCAAGCCCTTCTCGGCTACAGAATTATTGGCGCGTGTTCGTGCAGTGTTGCGCCGTTCGCAGGTTTCAAAGGATGTGACCCAGAGTCGTTTTTTTGTTCACGATAACTTGCGGATTGATTTTGCCCGTGCGGAAGTCTGGCGTGCTAACCAACTGGTATTCCTCTCTGCGACTGAATATCGACTCTTGCTACAATTTACACACAACGTGGGCATTGTGTTAAGCGCGGAAGATTTGCTTTCAAGTGTTTGGGGAGCAGAATATCGGAGTGATAAGGAAATACTGTGGGTCAGTATCGCGCGGTTACGTCAGAAGCTGGAAGAAGATGCGCACAATCCTAAGCATATCGTTACTCGCTCTGGTCTTGGCTATCTTATGCCACCGGTAGAAGGCTGACGGGCCTGAGTAATAGTGACTAAGGTAATAAAATAGATCATTCGAGAGATATTGGAAACTGCTCGCTGCAACCGAAAATAAGGGAGAAGATATCATGAGCCTGGAATTTAACGAAAAAGGAAAGTACTTTACCGATATTATTTCCAAATCAGCTGTTCCTTCCATTATCCAAACGACCAAGCACCGGATTGAAGGCTGTGTTCATATTCGTCTGGATGGCCGATTAAAAGATGAGTTGGACCGTAATGAGGCATTTCTGGCTGTCACAAATGCGAAAGTATTTAATGCAGACGGTACTTTGCTCTGTGAAACAGAATTTTTAAGTGTGTCGCGGCTTCAGATTGTTTGGGTTATGCCGAATGAGGACAGCTCCATATCAGGAGATAAAAGATGACACTTCTTTCATCTTCATCCGGTCTGTCTTCGGCTGATTTGTTAAAGCTAAAGCGCTTCGTTACCGAGAACTTAGTTCGTGAATTGGAGCTTGAAAACCCCGAATATTCCCAACGGGAAGCTTTTGTGCAAAACAAACTGGTTGAGATATTTTCCCGCATGCCTGCGAATGTGCCTAATTCGATTCGTCAACAGATCATGCTTGAAGTAAAAGATGACATTCTTGGTTTTGGCCCAATCCAGCCGTTGCTGGATGACCCGGATGTGAGCGAAGTGATGGTTAATGGCCCAAAGAAGGTGTATGTCGAGAAAAAAGGTCAGCTGATCAAAACCGGTGTCACCTTTGATAATAATGAGGGGGTTTTACGCGTAATTGATCGAATTATTTTACCGCTTGGGCGCCGTGTGGATGCCGATTCGCCCACGGTGGATGCTCGTCTGCCAGATGGTTCGCGCGTGAATGCTATTATTCCACCTGTGGCGATCGACGGCGCTTCCATTACGATTCGAAAGTTCCGAAAGGATAAATTGAGTATGCAGCAGTTGGTCGATTTAGGATCGATCACGGCATCAATGTCCGAATTTTTAAAGGCCTGTGTTGTCAGCCGGTTGAACATCATTGTTTCGGGTGGCACAGGTTCTGGTAAAACCACCTTGCTGAATGTTCTGTCTAGCCTGATCCCTGAAAACGAACGTATCGTTACGATTGAAGATGCTGCCGAGCTTCAATTGCAACAGGAACACGTTGTTCGGCTCGAGACAAAAGCTGCCAGCCTTGAAGGTAAGGGCCAGGTGACAATTCGCGACCTCGTTCGTAATTCTTTGCGGATGCGTCCGGATCGGATCATAGTTGGTGAGTGCCGCGGTGGCGAAACACTAGATATGCTTCAGGCCATGAATACCGGCCATGATGGTTCCTTGACCACCCTGCATGCAAATACACCACGTGATGCGCTCTCGCGTACTGAAACAATGGTGCTGATGGCAGGCATGGATTTGCCCATAAAAGTTATTCGCCAGCAAGTTTCTGCGGCCATTGATGTAATTGTGCAACAGACACGCCTGAAAGATGGTTCTCGAAAAGTAACTGCGATTACTGAGGTGGCGGGTATGGAAGGCGATACTATTGTATTGACCGATATATTCCGTTTTGAGCAAACCGGCATGGGCCCTGACGGAAAAATTATAGGGCAATTAAAACCTACTGGAATCCGCCCTTTATTTACCCCTCGTTTGGAGGCAGCTGGTTTCAAGTTACCTCCAGAAGTGTTTGGCGCCAATATGGGCGATATGCTCAGACGGCGTTAGTGTCCAGAAAAAATGCAAGGAGATCCCGGTTCTTTTTAGAATTTATTTAAATTTTTGGCCATATTGTTGTCGTGTATAATCAGAAAAGTCCACTCCTATGCAGCAGAATTTCACCTGATTCCACAGGGAACCTATTATGAGTCTGCAAGCCCAGATTACCCTTCGTACTCGCAAATTGGCAGTTTTGATCCGTGATGCCCGCATGGCAACCCGAAAAACAGTTAGCGAAGTGGCCAAAGCTATGGGTATTTCCCCAGCGTTATTGCGTGCTTACGAGGAAGGTCGCAAGGCACCCTCTTTGCCCGAGTTGGAGGTGTTCGCATATTATCTTAACTTGCCCATCCAGCATTTTTGGAGTGGTGAGGCTTTATCTGATGATATCGCCCGCACCGAACCGATCAATCTTGCCCAATTGGTAGCGCTGCGCCAACGTATCATTGGGACCCTCCTACGACAAAAGCGTTTGCAAACCAGTATTTCACTCAAGGGTCTTTCATTTGAAACTGGGATTTCACAAGGACGGATAAAGGCTTATGAGTTGGGCGAGAGTGCCATCCCTTTACCAGAGCTGGAGGCAATTCTTGCCATCATCGGCGGCCGGGTGGAAGCTTTTTTCGACCAGAATGGTCCAGTAGGTAGATGGATGAACGACCAGGCTGCTATTCTGGAATTTTTGAAATTATCTCCAGAACTGCGGGCTTTTGTGAGTATGCCGGTCAATCGTCCATACCTGGAACTGGCACACAATTTGAGCCAGCTTTCTACCGAGAAACTTCGCTCAGTGGCCGAAGGTTTGCTCGATATAACACTTTAAGATTATAGAAAACAGAGTGAGTGTGCCTTTTGCATACTTACGAGGAATTTTATGACTACTTCAGATGTGAAAGACCAGGCTGCAAATGCGATTCGGGTATATCAGGAAGGCGATTACCAAAACGCTGCGCATCTTTTTGGCGAAGTTGCTTCCTTATATCAAGCACAGGGTAATGATCTGGATGCAGCTGAAATGATGAATAACCAGAGTGTGGCACTTTTGCAAGATGGTGATGCCCAGGGTTCTTTTGATGCGGCGCATGGTACCGCGCAAGTCTTTTTAGCCACTGGGGATTTTCGCCGCCAGGGGATGGCCCTTGGAAACGAGGCTTCTGCGCTGACCGCTCTTGGTCGAATAGACGAGGCGGCTGACAGCTACCGTCTTGCCGCCGAAGCTTTGGAAACAGCGGGGGAAGATCAATTGCGCGCAAGTGTAATGCAAGCCCTGGCTGGAATCCAGCTTCGAAAAGGCAAAATCCTGGAAGCTTTACTTTCGATGCAGCTTGGTTTGGCTGGTTTGAAACAGCCCACTTTCAAACAAAAAATCCTACGAGGTCTGTTAAGATTACGAACATGATAAATACTCAGGCAATTGTTCGCAATGCGCTTCTAGCTGATCACACTCCGATTGCAAACCTGATGTATTTTGAGTCGCACGTTCACCGGCATCTGGATTGGCGAGGTCCTCTCGAGTGGCTAGGTGCTAATGAATATTGGGTGCTGGAGCAGAGTGGCTTGATCGTTGCGGCGTTGGCATGTCCACCGGATCCGGAGAATGTGGCCTGGTTACGTTTTTTTTCGCATTCTTCGGATTTTCCATCCACAGATGCCTGGAACAGGCTCTGGGAGAATGCCAAAGCTTGTTTATATGGGCGCGACTTGTCGGTGGCGGTCATCACTGTCGCTGACTGGTTTAGCTCTCTTTTATTAGAAAGCGGCTTTATCGCAAAACAGCAGATTGTCGTGCTTGAACAAAACTCAGCCATATTTCAGCAGCGTCCCATTCCTGCTGGCGTATATTTACGCCTTATGTCTGAACAAGATCTGCCTGTTGTCGCCGCAGTCGATAAATCTGGGTTTGCCCCTTTATGGCGAAATTCTCAGCAGTCACTTTATTCTGGCTTTAATCAAGCTGGTTTCGCAACAGTTGCCGAGGTCAACGGCGAGATTGTAGGATACCAGATCAGCACCCGAAATTCATTTGGGGTGCATCTTGCCCGGCTGGCGGTTTCAGCGCAGATGCAGGGACATGGAATCGGTTATTTGCTGGTCCAGGACTTGCTCATTCAAAGCCGCTGTGCTGGCTTACATCGTCTGACAGTCAATACTCAGAGTGATAATTCTATTTCGTTGGCGCTATATAAAAAAATTGGTTTTGACTTGACTGGTGAACGTTACACGGTTTTCGTCTTCCAAATTTAGGAGGAAAATGTCTCGCCTTGATTCTGTGATTGTCAATGCAATTGTACGTCAGGCTCTGGTGTCTTCCGAAGAAGTGATGGGGACGAATGGTCTGCATGCAGTTTTGCGTACTGCGGGCCTGGAACGGTTCGTGAGCGATTATCCGCCGAATGACATGCAGCCATCTATTAAAACTTCCGAATATGCGTATTTGAATCAGGCAATCGAAGGATTTTACGGGCGCGCTGCCAGGGGTATGTTGCGGCGCATTGGCCGGGCATCTTTTCAGTATGGTGTGCGGGAGCAGGCTGCTTTGTTGGGCGTGGCTGGCGTGGCGCTCAAGCTTTTACCCAGGAAACAAAGAATCATGTTCATCCTGAACGGCATGGCCGATGCTCTCAAAAAGTCCAACAAGGAAGTGGATGCCTGGATGGAAGAAAAGGATGGTACGATTGCCTATATCGACCGCACCTGTGCCATTTGTTGGGGACGCCAGAGCGAGCAGCCTGTCTGTCACTTATATGTTGGCTCGGTGGGAGAGGCAGTGTTATGGGCGACAGGCGTGGAATATGAAATAATTGAGACGCATTGCCTCGCCAGGGGTGATGAATACTGTCGTTTTGAAATTGGCGCTCCAAAAGAATAAAAAAGGACCAATTTGGCCAAGGTCATCATTTGTAAGGCAAGCTTTCGTTCGCTTTGCTTTGCATATTCACCCCGCTGGCACCAGACAGGTGGGAGCTGCGATGAGTTCAGAACCGATCTAAAAGGGATAAATGATGGAAACTTTTGAATGGAAATGGAAATCGCGAGATGGTTTGGAATTGGCTGCGCGCGGCTGGAAACCTGAAAACCCCAAAGCCGTGGTGGTACTGGTGCATGGACTCGGCGAACACAGCAACCGATATCAGCACGTGGCTGAGGCTTTTACCAAGGCTGGCTATGCTCTGCAGGCTTTTGATCTACGCGGCCATGGACAATCTGCCGGGCAGCGGGGGCATACCCCTAGATATGACAACTTGATGGATGACATCACTGATTTCATCACCGATGCGCAAAAACGATTCCCTGGCTTGCCAGTCTTCCTATATGGGCATAGTATGGGTGGCAACCAGGTCATAAATTATGCGCTGCGTTCGCCCCAGGCATTGAAAGGCGTGATTGCCACTGGTCCATGGTTAAAACTGGCTATCGATCCGCCGGCTGCGTTAGTGCTGCTGGCAAAACTACTCAACAATATTGTTCCAAACTTTTCACTGGCCAGCGGGCTGAGCCAAAATGCCCTCTCGCGTGATCCCCAGGTGATTAGCAAATATGCAGCAGATCCATTAGTACATGATAAAATTTCGGTGCGGCTGTATACCAGTATGTTTGGCAGTGGATTTTGGGCTTCTGAGCATGCTGCCGAACTGAAAATCCCCATGCTGTTGATGCACGGCTCCGCAGATAAACTTACCTCAGCCCTGGCCTCACAGGAATTTTCCCGGAATGTAGGAAAAGCCGTTACCCTGCGAATTTGGGAAGGCTTTTATCATGAGATTCATAATGAACCCGAAAAAGCTGATGTGATCCAGACGATGGTTAATTGGCTGGATCAAAATATCTAAATCAAATCTCCCCGCTGTTCAACTTAAGCGGGGAGATTTTCTATTAATATAATTCTTATCTGTAATTACTGGACAAAAGCCCCTGAACATGGCAAAATCCATTTTAATAATCGATACTTAGTTTGATTTTTATAATCACGTTCATCAATTAAAAGGATGCAGAAAATATGAGTAAACGCCAGGAATTACGCGAGAAACATGCGCGTCAAGAACGCAATCAGCGGATTTTGATTATTGTGGGTGTGTCAGTAATTGCCATCGCTGTTGCCTTGTTATTGATTTTACCGACTTTGCAGCCGGTAGGTACGATTGCCGAGCACACCTTGATGAATCGGCCGCAGGTAAAATTTAATGGGATGGGTGATCCCAACGCGCCGGTGAAGATTGTTGAATATTCTGATTTTCAGTGCCCCTATTGCGCCCAATTTGTTACGAAAACTGAACAGCAGCTTATTGACGCCTACATCGCCACAGGCAAAGTGTACTTTGAGTATCGCTCATTTGGCGAATTTATCGGCCCAGAATCAGCTCGTTCCGCTGAAGCAGCTTACTGTGCGGGCGACCAGGAAAAGTTCTGGGAAATGCACGATATTATCTTTGCCAACCATACTGGCGAAAATGTGGGCGATTTCACCGATAAGCGCCTGACGGCTTTTGCCAATACGATAGGGTTAGACGCAGCGAAGTTCAGCGACTGCTTCACCAGTGGTAAATATGCCGCCCAGGTCAATCAGGATGGCGTCGACGGTGCCCAGGCGGGGGTTAAGGCCACGCCTTCGTTTGTGATCAACGGCAAGCTTTTTGAAGGCGCCCAACCTTTCTCTGGCTTCCAGACTGAGATCGAAGCCCTGCTGAAACAGTAAGAGCTGATAACGAAAAAGGCCGTCTCTAAAAGACGGCCTTTTTCGTTAAGGTTGGTTTTTCTTTGTCATGTAAATTGAATTATTTTAAGATCAGATTCAGGATGTAGACAATTACTGGTGCAATAACAAGTGCTGGGAGGAAGTTC
>CAZHWV010000041.1:0-22597 GCA_964536185.1 uncultured Anaerolinea sp.
GGTCGAAGCCTACCTTGGCCGGGGCGCCGCAGCCCTGGCCCAAAAACTAAGCGAGAAGCGCAGCCATGTTGATTGAAGTTAAAGACCTTAACGTTTACTACGGCGCGATTCACGCGCTTCAAGGAATCTCCTTTAACGTCAATGAAGGAGAGATCGTTACCCTAATCGGCGCCAACGGCGCAGGAAAAACCACCATTCTGAACACGATCTCAGGGTTATTACGCGCCCGTACCGGGAACGTAATCTTGAAGGGTAAAGATATCACCCTGACACCCGCAGAAGAGATCGTCCGCATGGGAATGTCGCATTCGCCTGAAGGCCGCAAAATCTTCGCCCCGCTGACGGTGATGGAAAACCTGGAGATGGGGGCTTACACGCGCTCTAATCGAGAAGATATCCAGCGCAGTCTGGAGCGTGTTTTCAAAAGCTTTCCACGCCTCAAGGAACGTCAAAAACAACTCGGTGGTACGCTTTCTGGCGGAGAACAGCAAATGCTGGCCATGGGACGCGCCTTGATGGCAGAACCGACCCTGCTATTATTGGATGAGCCATCCATGGGCCTTTCCCCCATCCTGGTTGAAGAAATCTTCAACATCATCCAGAATATCAATTCTCAGGGAACGAGTATTTTGCTCGTTGAGCAGAATGCCCAGATGGCCCTTTCAGTTGCTCACCGGGGTTATGTGCTGGAAACTGGGAAAATTGTTGTCGCCGGTAAGGCGAATGATCTCCTGACTGACCCACAAGTCATAAAGGCTTACCTGGGCGGCCATTAAATTTAAAGATGTGTTAACGAAAAAGCGAAGTTCCGGTTGCGCAAAAACAACCGGAACTTCGCTTTTGTTTGCCAGTTTTTTTTATGCCACGATAGTGGCGCGTACATCCGGACGATCAAGACGAAAAAGGAAAAATAACGACAGCCCAATCGATAAGACACTCAGGCTGATGTAAGAAAGATCAAAAATAAAGTCTCCACTAGACAACCTCATCAGAGCATTCGGGAAAAGCATCATCAACCGGATAACCACGTTGAATCCTTGGAGAGTTAAGCTGAGCGAGAGCGCCCAATTGCGTCCTTGCCTCAAGCCATAGCCAAGCAAAGCAAAGATAATTACCATAATGCCAACAAGAACTAAACCAGACTTCAGGGTTTCTGGCGGATAAATCAATAGTGGAATAATTTGGAAAAGGTAAACAAGCAAAAGTTGTTGTCGTGTGGGCATAAATATCTCCTCATTCCCGTGTGTAACCGGGACCATCTGAATGTGGAATGCTAAAGAAAATTCTATCAGTGCGTGGATTGTGTGTCAATACCAGAAAAGTACATTTAAACACTTGACCTTTTTAACAAAAGCCTGTAGTATTTTAAATGCTCGTTCACATAGCGAGCATGAACATTTTGTTCCATAATTCATCAGGAGGAAGAAGAATGTCGAAACGTATGTTCTATGTTGTTTCTTTGTTGGTAATTGCTAGCATGCTGCTGGCAGCTTGCGGTGGCCCTGCTCCTGCCGCTGCGGTAAAGACCATCAAGATCGCCACCCAGTCCCCGCTTTCCGGTGACATGTCGGCTGTAGGCGTTGACATCAAGCGCGGAGCCGAAATGGGCATCGAGCAGATTGGTGCTTCGCTGACTGCGATGGGCTTCAAGGTTGAGTTGGCTCCGTTTGACGACCAGGGCAACCCCGATACTGGTGTTGCGAACGCCAAACAAATTGTGTCAGATCCCGCCATTTTGTGTGTGGTTGGGCACTACAACTCTGGCGTACAAATCCCATCGTCAGAAGAATATCACAACGCCGGGTTGGCAAATGTATCACCTGCAAATACAAACCCGAAAGTCACCACACGCGGATATCTGGAAGTCAACCGCATCGTTGGTCGTGATGATGTTCAGGGTGTAGTAGGTGCTGATTTTGCATTCTCCCAGGGCATGATGAGCGCATTCGTCGTCCACGACAAGACTGCGTATGGACAGGGCATTGCCGAATTTTTCAGACAAGAAGCTGAGAAAAAGGGAATGAAAGTGCTTGGCTTCGAAGGCACAGAAGAAAAGGCCAACTTCGATGCACTGCTCTCCCCGATCCTGGCTGCTAACCCAGATGTGGTCTACTTTGGCGGTATGTACGGACAGGCCGCAGTTCTGTTCAAGCAAGCCCGCGAGAAGGGCTACCTGGGCATGTTCATGAGTGATGATGGCTTTGATTCATCTGATGCTGCCAAAATCGGTGGACAGACCTTGCTGGACGGCAAGGGCAGCTACTACTCCACCGTATCCGGCCCTGCAACAGTTTACCCCGGTACAGCCAAGTTCATTGCGGACTTCAAAGCCAAATACAGCTCCGACCCGCAACCTTTCGCTGCCCAGGGCTACGATTCTGCAGGTATCTGCCTGAAAGCCATTGAAGCCGCCGCCAAGGCCAAGAACGGTGAGATACCGACGCGCGCAGAGGTTGCCCAGGCAATCCGCGCCCTGAAGGATTATGTTGGCATCACCGGCACTGTTACCTTCAACTCCATCGGCGATCCAGTGGTTGCGAAATACTTCGTGATCAAGGTAGGCTCGGCTGATCCGGCAAATTGGTCAACGAATCCGGTCATCGAGACTCTTGATATTGCACCGCCTGCCCCGTAAAAAGCCCCAAATATGTGCCTCCCGGCCCTTCCTTATGAAGGGTCGGGAGTATTTAAAACTTCGGGAGCAGTTATGAAACGATTCTTAAAGTCCATTAACGTGCGTGAACTACTCCGTCCCATGGGACAATTAATTCTGTTCTCACTGGGAAGTGCGGTTATCTTATCTGCCATCGTGCTTCTCCTGGCCCTGGTTCTTGATAAGACTTCCATCGGTCTGGCAACCATGGACCGGTTCAAGGTTTCACTGTTCACTTATACCCTGATCAACCTGCCCCAGGTGCTGATTGATGGGCTGACCATCGGTTTCGTCTATGCAGCCATCGCGCTGGGTTACACGATGGTTTATGGGGTGCTGGAATTCATCAATTTCGCTCACAGCGAAATTTTTGCTGTAGGCGCATTTGTAGGTGTAGAAATCCTGATCGCACTCGACAGATTCGGTGTACTGTCCAGCGCTTCGCTGGGAATGGCATTTGCCTTTCTGGTTTTTGCCATTTTGGCCGGAATGGTCGCTGCTGGCACCCTGGCCGTTGTTGTCGAACGAGTTGCCTATCGCCCGCTGCGTGGCGCACCACGCCTGGTGCCACTGATCTCTGCGATCGGCGTTTCGTTTCTCTTGCAGGATGTTATCCGGCTGGTGGAAGGGTTAACCACCGGGCAATTCAATCGGATATTCCCCACGTTCGGGAACTTCGATCAACGCATCATCTTTGGCAAAGTGGCCTTAGGCGCCACGACCATTAATATGGGCATTTCGAACAAATCGATCATCGTGATCGTTGCCGCTGTGCTCATGCTTGTGGGACTCAATTACCTGGTAAACGCCACCAAAATAGGCAAAGCAATTCGCGCTGTTGCCCAAGACCGTCCTACCGCCAGCCTGATGGGCATCGACGTAAATCGCATCATTTCGCTGACCTTCCTGGTCGGCGGATTGCTGGGCGGCGCCGCAGGTGTTCTGTATGCTTTGAAATTTACCCGGATCGATCCATTCGTAGGCTTCTTTCCAGGCCTGAAGGCCTTCACCGCAGCGGTCATGGGCGGCATCGGCAACCTGACCGGCGCTCTGCTGGGCGGCATCGTCTTGGGCATGCTGGAAACCTTCGCCGGCTCATACATGGGGGTGTTCACAATGGGCGCGGCTGGTACAGAATATAAGGATATTTTCGCTTTTTCGATCCTGATCCTGGTGCTCATTTTCCGCCCGCAAGGTTTGATGGGCGAGAACGTCAGCCAGAAGGCATAGGAGGACGTTATGACCCATCTACAGCTATATTTTCAGAAATTTCTACTAACTGTCCAGAAAGGGGTCTGGCCCTATGTTGCCACGCTGGTGCATGTCATCCTCGGCACCATTTTGGTCTACTCCAGCCCTCGCTCCACTTTTGCTTTCCTGATGCTGATCACATCGTTTTTCACGCTCTACTACCTGAAGGCGGATAACCGGTTCAAATTGATCACGGGTATAGCCCTGGCGTTGGTTATCGTTCCCATCCTGGGTGTGCGGAATATCTTTTACCTGGAAATCATTTTCCAGATCAGTGTCTTTGCGGCCCTGGCGCTTGGGCTAAACATCATCGTTGGTTTCGCTGGCCTCCTGGTACTCGGATACGTGGCCTTCTACGCAGTGGGCGCTTATCTATGGGGATTCTTTGGTTCCCAGCAGTATTATGTCCTACCGTTTGCTCCCGGTACCCAACCCGCAAACCTGCCTTTTTTGCTCCCTGGGGATATGTTTTATCTGTTCCTCCTGCTGGCTGTCATTGCTGCGGCATTGACCGGTATCCTGATTGGATTGCCTGTCATGCGTCTCCGCGGTGATTATCTCGCCATCGTGACCCTGGGCTTCGGTGAGGTAATTCGTGTTCTGGCAAACAACCTGGATAAACCGCTCAACTTTACCAACGGACCGCAAGGAATCACCCCTATCCAACGGCCCAGCCTGCCTGGATTTGTGTTGGACGGTTTCAACGGGTTATTTGGCGGTATAGTCGGCCATCCTGTGGATCAGGCATCGCTTTATAACGTGATGTTCTACATCATGGCCCTGGCAATAATCATCATAATTGTAGTCGTTACGAAAAACCTGGAAGACGCAAAAATTGGGCGCGCTTGGGCAGCTATTCGAGAAGACGAAACAGCCGCTGTAGCCATGGGCATCCCGATTGTCAAGATGAAGCTAATGGCGTTTGCGATTGGCGCATCCTTTGCAGGCGCTATGGGCGCACTGGTTGCTGCTAGCCGCACCTTTGTCAGCCCGGAATCGTTCTCATTCATGCAATCCATCGGTGTGTTATCGATGGTCATCCTGGGCGGGCAAGGCAGCATCCCCGGCGTAATTTTGGGCGCAGCCACGGTCACCATTTTGAACTTGCAAATCCTGCAAGGGTTTTCACTCTACCTGAGCCAGCTGCGCCAGAGCGACGCAGTCATCCCGGTCATCAATTTCGCCTGGAGGAACCTGTCCTCGCAGCTTGACCCGGCCAAATACCAGCGTCTGTTGTTTGGATTGATCCTCATCTTGATGATGATCTTCCGCCCGGCAGGACTGATCCCGGCTGAACGCCGCAAGCGAAAAATGGCTTCGGAAATAGCCGAAGTCAAGGAATAGGCGAGGTGAAAAAACCATGTCACTTGTAAATGCGACTCGCGTTGTAAAACGTTTCGGCGGTTTAACAGCCGTTAATAAAATGGATTTTTCGCTGGAAAAGGGCGAGATTGTCAGCATCATCGGCCCAAACGGCGCTGGCAAAACAACCTTCTTCAATACCATTACGGGTATCTACAATCCTGAGGAAGGTCAAATCCTGTTCAATGGCAAATCCCTGCTTGGCCTGCGGCCGGATCAGATTGCCGAGAGAGGCATCTCGCGCACCTTTCAGAACATCCGGCTGTTCAGCAATTTGTCAGTCATCGAAAATATCTTGGTTGGGATGCATCCACAACTGAAACAATCGGCGGTTGATTCTTTGCTGCGCCTGCCCTCATTTAAAAAAGAGGAACTTGCCGCCGAGAAAAAAGCTGAAGAATTGATGGGATATGTAGGGTTGAAGGGGGTCGGCAATGAATTGGCGAAAAACTTGCCCTACGGTGGACAGCGCCGGGTCGAAATCGCGCGCGCCCTGGCTGCTGATCCGCTGCTGCTGTTGTTAGACGAACCGACGGCGGGTATGAACCCGTTGGAGACTGAAGATGCCATCAAGCTGTTCCGCCGTATCCGCGACGACAAAGGGATCACGGTATTGCTGATCGAACATGACATGCGTGTGGTGATGAATATCTCTGAGCGCATCAGCGTAATGGATTATGGAGAAAAGCTGGCTGAGGGGACGCCTGCCGAAATCCGCTCCAATCCACGCGTGATCGAAGCCTACCTGGGCCGGGGCGCAGTTGCTAGTCAGCACGAGGAGAAGGCGCTATGAGCCTGCTTACCCTTGAAAATGTCCACAGCTATTACGGGCGAATCCATGCCTTGCAGGGTATCTCGCTGACCGTCGAAGAAGGTGAAATCGTCACCCTGATTGGCGCAAACGGCGCAGGCAAGAGCACAACCCTGCGCACCATCTCTGGCTTGATTCACCCAAAACAGGGCAAAGTCACCCTGATGGGCAAGGATATATCCCACATGGACCCTCACATGATTGTCCATGCGGGCGTAGGACATGTGCCAGAAGGACGTGGTATCTTCCCGAAATTAACCGTGAAAGAAAACCTTGAAATTGGCGCATTCGTGATTGATGATCCGCTGGAGGTGGAGCATCGCATGGAGAATGCCTTTGAGTTGTTTCCACGCTTGAAGGAGCGTGTCAATCAAAAGGGCGGCACCCTTTCGGGCGGCGAACAACAGATGCTGGCCACAGCGCGCGGCCTGATGCTCAACCCGCATATTCTGATGCTGGATGAACCTTCGATGGGACTTTCTCCCGTTCTGGTGGAACTGATCTTTGATATCATCAAGCATATGAACGAAAAGGGCACTACCATTCTGCTTGTTGAGCAGAACGCGCTGATGGCGCTTTCTAGTGCTCATCGCGGTTATGTGCTGCAGACCGGGCAGATTGTGCTCAGCGATAGCGCAGCCAACCTGAAGAAGAATGAAATGGTAAAGAAGGCGTATCTGGGCATGGAGTAGCCCCATTCCCTTTCACTAGAAAAAATATCCCGGATGCCGTCCGGACACCATGGCTGAGTAACGAAAAGCATAAATAAAAGAAAAGCGCAGAGGAGTAATATCCCCTGCGCTTTTTAAATAAAATTCACAAGCTTGTCCTGACTGGTAAAAGGGTAAAATACATTGACGAGGTGACAATGCCATCCGCAGAGATTATAACAATTGGTACTGAGATTTTATTAGGCGAGATCGTTGATACAAATTCCACTTATCTGGCCCGCCGCCTGCGCGATTTGAACGTGGATGTTTTTCGTACATCCACGATTGGTGATAACGCTCAACGGATCGCCGGCATAATCCGCGAAGCTATTGGAAGGACCCAGATCATCATCACCACCGGTGGACTTGGCCCGACCGTGGATGACCCCACGCGCGAAGCCGTGGCACTGGCGTTTGGGCTGGAAACGGAATTCCACCCGGAGTTGTGGGAGCAGATCGTTGAGCGGATGAGTCGTTTTGGCCGGGTTCCAACCGAAAACCAGAAGCGCCAGGCTTATATCCCCAAGGGCGCTATTCCGGTGACGAACGCTGTTGGCACGGCTCCGGCGTTTATTGTTGAACAGGGCAATCACTGCATCATTTCCCTGCCCGGCGTGCCGCGAGAAATGGAGTATCTGGCTGAAAACGAAGTCTTCCCCTATCTAAAACAAAGATACAAGTTGGTCGGCCTGATCAAGGCGCGCGTGCTGCATACCGCCGGAATGGGGGAGGGCGCCATTGACGACCAAATCGGCGAGCTCGAGCTGCTGACCAATCCTACGGTAGGGCTGGCGGCTCATTACGGCATGGTCGATATCCGCATAACGGCCAAGGCCGATACCAGCGCAAGAGCCGACGAACTAATCTATGGTGTAGAACAAACCATCCGCCAGAAATTGGGCCGCGTGGTCTACGGCGCGGACGAGGATACATTGGCAGGTGTGGTCCTGTCTGCACTGGCGCGCAAAGGCTGGCGGCTGGCAACGCTGGAAGTCAACACAAGCGGCGAATTGACTCGCCAGCTTTCGGCAGCCGGTTCCAAGGCGCTGCTCAGCGGGAAAATCTTGCCTGGACTGGCAGCTGGGTCAGGCCAGAGCCTGGCCAGCTTGCTTGCCGACGAAATGCAAACGCACAAGGTAGATGTCGCTCTTGGCCTGCTGGCCCGGCCAGCTTCCGGGAAATCGGAAGTTGACTTGGTCCTGATTACGCCTGAAAAGCAAATCACGGAAACGCGTGGGTATGGGGGCCATCCGCAGAATGTGCCTGCCTGGGGCGCAAACTCGGCGCTTGAGCTTCTGCGAGCCACACTGAAATGAAAAAAAAACAAATGAATAGCCTGGTGGCAGGCATATGGATTGCCAATATGGCGGTATGCCTGTTGGTGGTTGGACTGTTTGCCTGGTTTAGGACACCACTACAGGTGGAGGCAATCGCTCGCCAGGCCTTGCCAGGATCAAGTGGTAACCTACCTAATTCAACCGGACTGCCACCCCCTACGTCCGTGCCGCCACCTACCCGGCGGCCGACGATAACTCCGTGGCCGACGCCCATGCCTGGGCCAAGCGTCACCCCTATGCTGGCGCCTCCGGCGAACCGGCTGGTGATTGGCCTCTCAGTGGAGAATCGCCCCCAGGAGGTTTATCGGTTTGGCCGCGGACCAATCATCAAATTGATCCTGGCGGGTATCCATGGCGGTTCCGAGTGGAATACAGTTGCCCTGGCTGACCAACTGATCGCCTACCTGAATGACCATCCGGAGCGCATCCCGGCGGATAGCTCACTCTTCATCCTGCGCGACCTGAATCCGGATGGCACCGATCGTTCGCATGGGGTGGATGGGCGCGTGAACGCCAACGGTGTCGACCTCAATCACAACTGGCCGTACAATTGGAAGGCGGAATGGTCGCGCGATGGGTGTTGGATTTGGCGGCCGGTCACCGGAGGCGCATCCGCGGGTTCTGAGCCTGAAGTCCAAAATGTGATTGAATTTATTGACAAAATCAAGCCTTCAGCGCTGATCAGTTATCACAGCGCCGCCCTGGGGATTTTTCCGGGTGGGAAACCAGATTTCGAGCCATCCATCCGCCTGGCCGAGTCTGTGGCCGAGGTAAGCGATTATGCTTTTCCGCCGATCGATACCGGTTGCGATTATTCCGGGAATCTGACCGATTGGGCGGCCAATACACGCAGTATCCCAGCCATCGACATCGAACTAACCAATCACAGGGATACCGATTTCGAACAGAATTTGAAAGTGCTGCAAGTGTTTTTAGCCTGGCAGCGCTGAGTCGCCTGGCCGCGCAAATGCCGGCAATCCTTCGCAATGCATTTGCAATACTGAAGTCATGCTTCTGTCACGAACCAGGGGCTTTTCACATGATAAAACTAGCCATCAGTTCAATCGAACCATCCGGCTCGTCAACAAGTGAAAGGACCCAGCATGCTCCCACTCAAACCATATCTGCAAATGTATAAAGAATTTGGCTTAATACCGCAAACCCAGGAGCAGCCTCAGGTACCTTATACAATTCAAACTTTTGCAATTTATACATTGTTGATCCCATTATTGAGAAAAAAACCGGAATGCACCACGCTCACGGTGCGGCGCAAGCAGGGCATTTTCTCGATGAATATCAAAGGCTCGAGAGGCAGATAGCAAAAAGACCGGGGACGGGAAAGACCGGGGCCGGTTTGCAGCAATTAATCCAGGTCCTGACATTCGCTTTTGAATGTCAGGACCTTTTGGTTTAAACAGGGGCCGATCTTGTGCAAAATTTACTCTCAAAGTCATGGAACCGGTCAGGTGGGCAGCCTGCGCTTGACTTAATTGTCAGACAAGTACATAATAATATCAACTTAGACCAGAAAAAAATCAAGATCTCATTTTAGTCACCCAAATTATTCAAGGAGAACGAATGACACAAACGGCTGACCTCTTGCTGATCAATGCTCACGTTTTGACCATGGATGATGCAATGAACCAATACCGTGCCGGCGCAGTGGCCGTCAAGGGCGATTCCATCCTGGCTGTGGGACCGGAGGCAGAGATAAAAGCGCAATATACTGCTGCGCAGGTGATCGACTGTGGTGGGAAAATCTTAATGCCGGGTCTGGTCAATGCCCACACGCACATCCCAATGACCCTCTTACGTGGCCTGGCGGATGACTTGCGCCTGGATGTATGGTTGATGGGCTATATGATGCCGGTGGAGCGTGAGTTTGTCTCGCCGGATTTCTGCCGGTTGGGCAGTTTGATTGCCTGCGCTGAATTCATCAAGGGTGGAGTGACCAGCTTTGCAGACATGTACTATTTTGAGGAAGATGTGGCCAAGGCGACTGTCGAAGCCGGCCTGCGCGGTGTTCTTGGCCAATCTGTAATGAAGTTCCCCACGCCGGATGCAAAATCCTTTGAAGACTCGCTGGCGATGGCGCGCGATTTCATCATGCGCTGGAAGGGTCACCCACTGGTTGTGCCCTCGGTTGCCCCGCATGCTCCCTATACCTGCACACCCGAAATTCTAAAAGCGACAGCCCAACTGGCGGTCGAATTCGATGTCCCTTTGCACACGCATATCGCTGAAACTGCTTTTGAAGTCGAAAACATGCGCAACGAAAACAACATGCCCGTCGTGCCATATGTCAAAAAACAGGGCTTGTTCGAAGCCAAGGTGCTGGCTGCTCATTGTGTGCACATCGATGAAGGTGAAATCCGCACGTTACAACATTACCGCGCCGGTGTAGCCCATAATCCCTCCTCCAATATGAAATTGGCCTCCGGCTTTGCCCCGGTCAGTAAAATGCTCGAAGTTGGTTTGAATGTTGGGATCGGGACGGATGGGCCGGCCTCCAACAATGATTTGGATATGTTTGAGGAAGTGCGCCTGGCAGCCTTTATTGCCAAAGCCGTCAGCAACGACCCCACCTCCCTGCCGGCTCCGCAGGCGCTTTCCATGGCCACCCGGTTAGGCGCGCGCGCGATGCATATTGGCGATATAACCGGGACGCTCGAAGCCGGCAAGCGCGCTGACTTGATTTTGGTAGACACGGCCCCCTTGCATAACTCACCGCGCTTCGAACGCGATGCGAACAACGCGTATTCGCAAATCGTGTATGCCTCCAAATCCACCGATGTGAGCGATGTCATGGTAAATGGGAAATGGTTGCTGCGCGATCACAAACTGCTCACCTTGAACGAGGCTGATCTGCTGCAGCAAGCCGCCAGCTATGCCAAGCGGATCGACACTTTCTTAATGGCCCGCGAGCAATCCGTATTATCCAAGTTGATCGCCCTGGGTGGATCGATTGAAGCAGAAAGTTTCGAAGTGCAAATTAAGGTCAGGGCTAATGACCCCCTGGCTATTCAAGCAGCCCTCCAATCAGAGCAGGTGGAAATCATATATCAGAAACATTACCGGCAATTCGACAACTATTTCACCTTTGAGACAGCTACCCAGGGGCGTCTGCGTTACCGTGAAGATGATTTCATTGATGAAAAAGGGAAAGTTATCAATGTCCGTGCCCGCCTGACGCTCATCGGTCAAAACCGCGAAGATGACTTCGAAGGCGATGCGCTGCTTTCACGCTCTCGTTACCTGGCGCCAGCCAGCCAGACTCTGCGCTTTTATCGCGAATACTTCAAACCGTCCAGTGAAAAGGTGATCGAAAAAGATCGCCTGCGCTGGCAAGTGCGTTATCAGGGCGAGGAGTTTTATATCAATCTCGACACGGTAGAGCGACCTGACCTGGGTTTTTTCCTGGAGATTAAGAGCCGCACCTGGAGTCGCAAGGATGCCGAACGCAAGGCCCATCTGGCCGCTGAGCTGGTCACCTTCCTGGGCGCCTCTGGCGGCCAACTCATCACCAGCGATTACTTTGGAATGATTTCTTGAGTGCGGAAAATGGATGTAGTTGAAGGAACTACTGAAGGAACTACCGCTTCGCGCCCTGCGCGTGGCTGAGTTTACTGTTCGCCCGGCGACGCGAGAGGATTTTCCAGCGATCCGTTCGCTGATCTATACTGTCCGGATCAATCCGTTTGGGCTGGACTGGCGGCGCTTCCTGGTGGCGGTGACGCCCCAGGAAGCGCTGCTGGGTTGCGGGCAGATCAAGCTGCATGCCGACGGGTCGCGGGAGATGGCTTCCATCGCAGTTCAGAAACAGGCTCGCGGCTATGGTGTCGCCCAGGCAGTCATCCAGGCGCTCATTGCGCGCGAGCCGCAACGGCCTATATACGGACTGTGCCGCGACCGCCTGAAGTTGATGTATATGAAAGTTGGAAGTCATAGCATAGCGTTAGATGAAATGCCCGCTTACTATCGTCGAATCTTTCTGCTTGAACGTTTTTTTCACTCGAACCCGAAACCTGATGATCGCTTGCTGGTCATGCGTTTAGATTGAGAGATGAAGTCGGAATAATTTTCTACCTGGTCTTTATTATATAAGAACGAAATGCCTGAAGTCTTGAACATTCAATTTCTTGCGCTGCGTAAGAGACAGTATTCTTGTTGGCGCGAGAATATAAGTACGCAAAAAATGGCCCTGGTTTTCTAAAGATAATGCAAGTTCCTACTTCGGCATCATTAATCATCCGCGTCAGAATTTCATTAAATGGGATAACATGAGTAGCAATAAATATTACTTTATATGCGCTAATCGGGAAAGATAAGCCATCTCCGGGCAATATATTTATTTTGGCCTGTAAGCCAAGTCTGTCTATGGTTTTATGGGCAAGTGTTATCCCCTCTGGCCAATTATCAATTACATCGACCACAGCTCCTGTTTCTTTTGTAATCCGTATGGCAGATTTTGGTACTGGGCCGCCGCCGATGAACAAAACCCTCTTGTTTGAGTCAATGTGCGCCTGCGCAATTTCCAAATGGATCTGATGTTTAAACAAACTGCAATACAAGTTCGCAAATAACGGCTTAGAAGCCAGGACGATTTCTATTTTTTTTACAATCGAATGGAGGGGATGAAAGTTATTCATACGTTGGTTGCAGCCATTCCCAGTACGGCAATTTTCTGTTGCCATTATCTCACACAGAATGCAAAACCGATATAAAGTCGTATAATAAAGAGGGGATAAGTGATTTTGATTGATAAATGGGAAAATCAAATAAGTAGTAACTATGTTCTCTCCGTTCAGGGTTAAGATGAGCATAAATCCATCAGAAAGTTTAATCCAGGCGCGCGGGTTGCAAAAACATTATCGCCGCGGCAAAGTGCAGGTCGAGGCGCTGCGCGGCGTGGATTTGGATGTTCCTCGGGGGGCTTTTGTTGTCATCCTCGGCCCAAGCGGAGGCGGAAAAACCACGCTGTTGCATATTCTGGGTGGGATTGACCGCCCAAGCGCCGGGCAAATTCGGGTCAACGGGCAAGCGCTGGAAACTGCCAGTGAGTCCGAACTGACTCGCTTTCGCCGCGATCACCTCGGTTTTATCTTCCAATTCTACAATTTACTTCCCTCGCTGAATGCCCTGGACAATGTGATCCTACCTTTGTTGGCCAGAGGTTGGCCCTGGAAAAAGGCCAGCCAATCTGGACAGGCTTTCCTGCAACGTGTTGGTCTGCAAGCCCGCTGGAGGCACATGCCGGGTGAACTTTCTGGGGGCGAACAGCAGCGCGTTGCTATTGCGCGCGCCCTGGTGGGTGAGCCAGCCGTCATCCTGGCCGACGAGCCAACCGGTGACCTGGATTCGGTTGCCACCGCTGAGATTATCCAACTCATGGTTGACCTTAACCGGCAGCTAGGGGTTACATTTATTATTGCCACTCATAATCAAACCGCTGGTCAGTATGCCACGCATACCTACGAAATGCGTGATGGACTGCTTACTGCAGGTTTGGAAGCAAGATGAAGATTCTTGTATTTGGCGCTTTTCTGTTCAAGGATCTTTTCTTCGATCGTGGACGAAGTTTTCTAACGATCATCAGCCTGACTGCGGTGATTGTCAGTTACCTGGCAGCCTTTGCAATGGCTGGGGTTTTTCTGGAATTTGGCAACCAGCGGCAAACTGGCTCGCGCGACCTGCTGATATTATCTGATGACGCGTTGGATCCAATGCAAAGCAAATTGGATGACAGCGCCCTGCAAACTGCGGTGGAAGTTGTTCGCCAGGAATTCGGCCCGGACAGCGTGCTGAGCGCATTTCCGACGATCTATCGCTCCTTGATTTTCAACAAAAGAACTGCGCGGCTG
The DNA here is from genome assembly GCA_964536185.1 of uncultured Anaerolinea sp. Taxonomy (GTDB): domain Bacteria; phylum Chloroflexota; class Anaerolineae; order Anaerolineales; family Villigracilaceae; genus UBA5195. The sequence continues at coordinate 13,986 of CAZHWV010000041.1, forward strand.
TTAGCCATCCCTGGCGAAAATTTGATGCGGGATTCCAGGCTGACCTTGCTCGAAGGTGATTGGCCAACGAGCGATGACCAGGTCGTTGTCACGCAAGAAGCATTGCTACTGAATGGCTGGAAAATCAGTGATCGAATTCTCATTCGGGGTAGCAATCTCCTGATTACCGGCCGCGTCCAGGAAGAAACGGCGCGGACCTCCGCGATCTGGATGACCTATACCGGCGGTCAGAAACTGTTCAACGCGCAAAGCATTTTTCAAATCGGTGTCTTACAAATTGCTGATAGCCTGGATCTAACCAATGTTCAGACCTATTTGGAACAACATTCAGACTTCCCCGCAGGATACGCTGTCTATCTAAACCAGCAATTGTACGGACGCTACGCCGACCTGGTTCGTGACCTGAGCAAGGTGGCATTTATCGTTTCAGCGCTGGCTTCGGCTGTAGTCATTCTGGGGACATTTAATGCCACCAGCCTGACGATGGCCGAGCGGAACCAGGAGATTGCAATTCTGCGAACCATTGGATTTTCTTCCCGGGCGATCCGTCTGTTTTTGCTCGGGCGCACACTTCTCCAAACCCTGGTCGCATTCTTCCTGGCCTGGGGCGTCATGGCAATCATCGTGAAAAACAGTCTGCAATTCCCGATGGTCTTGTACGCCAACATAGCCGTCCTGCGCCTGTCGCCCGAAATCTTATCGCTTGGGTTTTTCCTAACCGTGCTATCCGCCAGCCTGGGTGTATGGTTGACCGTTCAGGCACAGGGCAGCCAAAACCTGGCGGACCAGTTCCGGGAGTGAATGAGAGATGCTAGCGATCATCCGCTTCAGCCTGCAAGACATGCTCCGGCACTACAAGCCCTGGCTGGCAATGGCTGCGCTGGTTGCCGTGACCAACATGATGTATCTTGGATTAGGCGGTTTTCGCAATGTGCTCCAGCAGGAATTCGGTCAAGTGCGCTACGATGATTTGATCGTTCAAGAAAGCAATACCAACGGCGAGTTTATTGGCAGCCGCTTATCCCCCGAGATCGGCGCTCAACTGTTGGCCATGGGTATTACGCGGGTCATCCCGGAGATTCACGACTACACAGGTACTTCGATCGCCAATATTCTCATGGTGCGCGGCATTGATCTGGCGGTCTATCAGGAGGTAAACTCCCCAAAAATCCTGACCGGACGCGCGCTTCAATCCGGAGACGCCCGGCGCAGCGCCATGATCGGTTGGCGGCTGGCAGAACGGCTCAGCCTTGCGCCAGGCCAGATGATGACCCTGCGCGGGCGGCAATTCCAGGTGATGGGTATTTTTCAGACCGGTACTTATGTAGATAATGAGGCCTGGATTTCGTTGGAAGACGCCCAGGCCTTGTTGGGTTATGGGAAAGATGTTTCAATTTATATCATCCCAGACGAAGGGATCCTGAAAGTTGGTGACAGTTTGCCAGGTGGTGTTGTCATCGTCAAACGCGGTCTGGGGCCTCAAAACAACAGCAAACTTTTCCAACCGCTCTTCAGAATCATCGATCTGATCTACAACGCCCTGGGAATCGCCGCCATTCTGACCTTGACCAATGTATTGTTTAGAATGGCCTGGATACACCGCCGTGAATTGGCCATTTTACGCTGTATTGGCTTTCAATCCCATGCCCTGGTTGTGTATCTATTCAGTCAGGCACTCGTATTAACCTGGGTCGGAGTGATCCTGGGAACACTCAGCACAGCGCTGTTGTTTTCGTTCCTAAGCACCGATCTCGTTGGAATAACCCTCCGCCCCAGTATCAGCCTGCAGACTGGCCTCGCAGGCCTCGGTCAGTCCACCGGGATCGCCCTGTTGGGAACTATATTACCTGCCTGGTGGTTTAATCGGTTAAACCTGACCGAACAACTTCGTGCTGAATAACCATAAGGATTTTCCTGATGGAACTACCGCTTTGCGTGGAGGTAAACTATGCTTAGAAACAAAGTGCTTTTGCTAACAGTCGTACTCAGCCTTACATTGGCCTGTACTTTGCCGACAATTGGCGCTCCAGGTGGGCAAGCGCCGGGCGACACGCCTCCTTCCCAGCAGGGAGATACGCCGCTGGTACCTGGCTTCAAATTGCCGGGTAGCACGCCGCCTCCTTCCGATCCGGTCAGCATTTCGGAGGGTCTGGCCAGCCTCAACAGCTACCGGTCAACCATTTCGGTGATGGTAAAAGGGCCAGACCCGCTAACCTCATCCACGATTGTTTATGAAGCACAGCGGTCCAAGGACCAGGATGCCAGCTACACAAATATGACATCCACGAATGTCAAAAAAGGAGTGGCGCCGGAACCGGGTGCCGGTGGCGGGAACGAAGTCTACAGCATCGGCAGCGACCGGTGCATGAATTCAAGCGGTGAATGGAGTTGGCAGAGCATGACCCCCAACCAGGCGGAAATGATGGATTTGGCCATGAGTATGATTAACTTCACGCCCTTGATTGATAAACCGACCTTTGTGGCGGCTGAGACGGTAAACGGTATCCCAACCAATCACTTTACCTTTAAGATCTCAACCCTCGGAATTAAGTCTGGGGCTGAAGTGACCGCCAATCAGGGTGATTACTGGCTGGCTGTTGATGGGCAATACATCGTCAAATATACTCTGGTGGCTGAAACGGTTGTCGACAGCCAAACCAACATGTTCCACATGGAAACATTAATTGATGTCAAGGATATTAACCAACCGGTCGACATTGCCTTCCCGCAAGCCTGCCTGGATGCTAAAATGGCGACACCGGAGCCTTCACCAGAGCCATAATTTGGTTGGCAAGTAGTAAATTGGTTTACTCGTGCGGATTACTGGCAGCCGCTTTGCAAATGCTGCGCAAAAGTTTCGGAGAAATCATGCAAACCGGAACCATCGCACCGCGCGCGGAAGTAGTAGTATGGCGTTTGGGCCGGGTAGGCCACCGCCTGCAAGGCGCTTAACGAAGGATTGCTGATTGGGCCGGGTGGCAAACCAGGGATATTGTAGGTATTGTATGGAGAATTGATCGCCAGGTCAGCTGCCGACAGAGGCACTTTCCACCAGGTATGCAAATCTGGGTTGAAGCCGAGCGCATATTGAATGGTCGGATCAGTTTCCAGGCGCATATCTACATCCAGACGATTAAAAAATACCGAAGCAATGGTTGGTTGTTCCTCAGCGATAACAGCTTCGCGTTGGATGATGGAGGCCAGCGTGACCGCCTGGTAGACATCCAGGTTTTGGCGGGCAAAACCTGCCCGCATTTCAGCTGACAGGGCCAGCGCAGCATTATTCATCAAGAGCGGCACCAATTGTTCAGCCTGGATGGCGCGAGGCAAAATATATTCTCCCGGAAACAAAAAACCTTCCGCGCTCGCGCCGGGCGGTAGAAAATCAAAATTCGAGAGCGGCGCGCGGGCTACCTGCAAAAACTGTTCCGGGGTGATATCTAGCCCCGAAGTTGGCATTGCCGCGGCGACTTCTTCCAGACGCCAGCCGGGCAGGACAACAAAATTTACCTGGGTGGGCGTGGCATCCTGTAGCTTTTGGGCGATCTGAGTGGGAGCCAGGGCCGGGCTGAGTTGAAAATCTCCGGCTTGCAGACCGGTATCCAGGCCAGCGAAGACCAGATAGGTGACGAAGGCATCTGCGCTGCGGATGATCCCGGCGGCTTCCAGGTGTTCGGCCACGGTAGCGGCGCCATCGCCATCTGCAATGGTAAAGGCTATTTCCCCGGCAGTTGAATCAGCCGGACTGGTGATCAGCCCGTTGTACCATAATATCAAAGCGGAATATTGAAAGCGCTGGAAACCAACCAGGTGGTCAGAGATGGGACCAACAGCGCGAATGGCCAGCAGCGGCACAGCCAGAAAGCCGCCAAATGCGCTGCCCAGGATTAAAAGTAAGGAGATCAGGCAGCCCCACGAGGCGCAGGAACGTTGTCGTTGATGATTATTTTTCGTTTTCATGTGCCTATGGATTAATCCCAGTTCTTGCTTGGGGCGGGGTGATTATCAAGATAGTCTTGCAATAAAACGGCGGCAGCCACGTCATCCAGGTGCCCGCCTCTTTTTTTACGCGGGGCGCCGGAGGCGATCCGCGCTGCGCGCGCGTCCTGCGTGGTCAGGCTTTCATCCCATAGTTCGACCGGCAGGCTGGTTTGTTGGCGCAGTATTTCGGCAAAATTGATCGCGCGGCGACCCGCCGCGTTTGGATCGCCCGCTTCGTCGTATGACACGCCGACGATGATCTGCCCAGCTTGCTCCCTGGCGGCTTGTTCAGCCACTTGCGCCGCATCCAGCGCCTTGGAGATATGCGCAAGAATCCCTATCGGCCTGGCCAGCAGCCCGGTTTCATCACTCAGCGCCAGGCCAATATTTTTTTGCCCGTGATCCACCGCCAGGATTTTCATATTAACCTTTCACAGCAATCTGAATGGGTAAAAAGGGGAGCCAGGGCCACCAGCCGGGGTGCAGGCTGATCTGAGGGCCTTGCAGCAGTCCAAATGTCTCGGTAAGCAGAGCCTGGGCGTTTTTTTGCGTTTTTCCCTGAACAATGCTGATCACCTGGGCTGCATCCACCACTGGACTCATCTTGCGTTCGGCGCGCATCTGCCAGCGTACAATGCCCTGTTCCTCAGCGAAGGCTGAGACCGGTTTCATGTCGATCTGCCCAGAAGCTACTGTGAAACCGGCAGGCATGGAAGCGTTTAACGCGCGTTCAGCCAGCAGGTGCAAATCGGCATAGGATGAATAGACCATCCTGAATTCCACTTGCAAACTGAGGCTGAGTTTTTCTCCGGGCTGGCCATCTTGCCCAATTGGTTGGGAAAAAGATTCTGCGATTACCCGGTTTTGAGCCAGGGTATCCGGAAACAGTACATCGCCACGGATGGAACTACTGCTTTGCGCGCTTGGCGTGGTCACCCGGTTCGTGAAGCCGGTCAGGGCCTGGCGCTGCAGGTCAGCCAACAAACGCTTGCGCAAGTTGTCGCGGTCATCCTGGCTGGCCAAAAAGACTTTGGACTGAGTGCCACCACTGACCGGCTCAGGGTTGGTCACCGCCAACTTCTGGCTAAGCGCACCTTCAAATAAGGTCAGGGTGCCGGGAGCGACATTACCATCCGAACCGGCAAGCCTGGCTCGGATCGCGACACTGGTTGTTTTTCCTTTACCGGCAGGCACGTCGGCTGTTTTACTGGTCAAAAAGGCAACCGGGGGATCGGAATGGGTTAATAGGACCGTCCCGGAAGGCACACTGACGGCTTTATCGGTCAAATTCATCAGCAGAGCTTCGCCAGTCGCGGTCTGGTCTGGGCGGGTCGTGCTGCCAGTGACCAGGATTGTGTCTTTTCCTTCGACGATAAGCGTTAACTTGCGCTGAGGGACAATCCCTGAGATTTGCACGTTTTGGTTATCTGGCTCGGAACTGACGGCAATCGTCAGCATTTGTTTCTGTTCCGGCAGGGTTATTTGGACCTCTGCTGAAGGAATAAATACGAGCATAAGCGCCAGGACAGCCAGTACCCCGATGGTAAAGACAAAAATGCGCCGAAGCGGGTGGGCAGCAAAGCTGAATAGATCAGCTGCGGGCAGGTTGCGACGGTCGGCGCGTAGATTTGCGCGCGGGAAGCGGCGCATGGGTCGCGCAGAGCGCCGTTCCTGCCATGGCTTTTTCTGGGCATCCACAGCTTTGGAAAATACCGAAATATGCAATTCGCGGGCGGCCCCACGGATTTCTCTGTTGCGGGTCACCAGGCCCAATTCTGCGCCCAAGGATTCCGCGTGACGACGCAGCAAGGTTAGATCAAGCGGACGCACATCCACCTGGCCGCGCTTGGGCCAGACCAGCAAGATGCGTGGGGTTTTCGCCCACGCCATACGGTCGCGGATCGAGATGAGGTCGTCGTGTCGATCAAGCTGGATAACCTGGGTTTTCATGGCAGGCTGATTATAATCCTCTCGGCCACAGTCCACCCCAAGCAAGAGAGGTGAGATTTGTTTTTCCGGTGGTATACTACTCGAAGAGCAGTGAAATTCATTTCAGGTCAAATTTTATGGCATTCGAACCTGGCGCATATATCGGTCCATATCGTGTTTTGGAGCAATTGGGACAGGGTGGCATGGCAACGGTCTTCAAGGCATACCATACCGCGCTTGATCGTTGCGTGGCATTAAAAGTTCTCCATCCGGTATTTTTGGAAGATAAAAATTTCCTTGCCCGCTTTGAACGCGAGGCAAAATTAATTGCACGCCTTGAGCACGTTCACATTGTCCCGGTGTATGATTTTTCCAACCACGAGGGACAGCCCTACCTGGTGATGAAATTCATCGAGGGTGAGACGCTCAAGGCGCGACTCGCTCAAGGCCCGCTTTCAGCGCATGAAACGCTGGAAATCGTGGTGGCGGTCGGCTCTGCTTTATCGTACGCGCATCGCCAGGGAATTCTGCATCGCGACATCAAGCCGGCGAATATCATTATTGATAAGGACAGCAGCATTTACCTTGCGGATTTTGGGCTTGCGCGCATCGCCGAAACGGGCGGTTCCACGCTGACGGGGGATATGATCGTTGGCACGCCGCAATATATTTCACCTGAGCAGGCGATGGGAATAAGCAATCTCGATGAAGGCACGGATATTTATTCGTTCGGCGTGATGCTGTATGAGATGGTCGTGGGGCGCGTACCGTTCGATGCCGATACCCCGTTTACTGTGATCCAGGATCAGATTTACGCAGCGCTTCCTTTGCCGAGTGTGATCAACCCTCAGGTTTCCTTTGAATTGGAATCCATATTATTGAAGGCGCTGGCCAAGCAGCGTTCCGACCGTTATGCCACAGTCAAGGATTTGGTGGAGGCTTTCCGCGAGGTATGGCAGGCTACGGATGAGCTGGCGCCGCGAATGGTGGTTCCCGTGCTGATCGGAGTCGATCTTCCCACCATTATCGGCATCTTGAACCCCAGGAATGCTTTATTAAAAACAACGGATGGGCAGGTGTTCCCACTCGACCGTGATATTTGCACGATCGGCAGGCAGGGTGAACAAAAGAAAGTAGAGTCAGATATTGACGTGACTGCGCTCGATACAGGCAAGCTGGCTTCGCGCCGCCATGCGATGGTGCAGTTAAGGGATGGGTCTTTTTACCTTTCCGACCTGGGAAGCACTAACGGCACGTACTTAAACGGGGAGAAGATCAAGCCGCAGGAGACGCGCATACTAAAAGCCGGGGATGTGATCGAGCTGGGAAAACATGGGGTAAGGTTTAATTTTTGCCCTTAAGGCCCAAATGTGCCAACCCGCACATTATCCACATAACCAATAATGCTGGCGGCGGTTCGCGCATGGGTGTTTATGGCAAACATGAAGCGATCGTTCTTCAAGTCTTCCGCTCTCACCGGGATGTGGGCGCCGGCTTCCTGTCCATCTATGAAATAAGTAAGCGTCATCGTCGCCGGGTCTATGGCGATGCGTACGGTGTGCCAGACCCCCAGCCCGGTCCTCGGCGCGATGGGCGCGGAGTACTCATCTTCCGATGTTTCGCCCGAGTCTTTGTTCCAGCGATCCCAACAGCTGAGCTTCCCAGCGTTCGCGTCTGCCTAGCTTTCAATCCCGCACACCACTTCCTTGAATTGCCGCTATCCGCCCGGATCATTGCGAAAGTAGATGAAGATAGCCCCGGCGTGCTCCACCGCATCCATCATCACATCGGCCTGGAAGAAAATCGGCTGGCTGAGCGTAAACCAGCCATACTCGAGGGCGACTGCGCTTGTACCACGCATCGGCCCGCCAGAGTTCCGGAGAGTCAATATCCCGTTTCTCTGCAAGAGGGTGTCCGATGTTTCAGCTTCGCTCGTCCACAAGGCTGTGTTGATCTGCTCATCATAGACCGGATTGCTGAAATCATCATACAACGTCGGGTCAGAGGGTTGCGCTGTTGGTTGGCTGCGCAGGGCGGACAGGTCTGTGCCGCCTGGGAAAATGCGCACGTTATCTGTATAGGTGGTCGCCTGCGCCGCCGATGGGTCATCCTCTACTTCCTTGCCACGCCACGAGTTGATTTCGCGCTGGAAATGCGCGCTACGCAGCGCCTTGGCGTCGCCGGGGATGACAGTCTTGATCAGTTTACCATCCACATAGCAACTGAATGCCATTGTCTGCGGGTCGGTCTCAAGCCGGATGGTGTACCAGGTATCATAGGCGGCAGGAAGCGAGCCAGCGTAGTCGGTCTTCTGTTGGCCAAAATTCTGAACGTTGTAGTCCGCGCGGACTCCATTCGGGCTGGCCACCAGGCCGCATTCAGCCCACCAATGACCTCCCGGGGCATCGTTACTTCGGAATAAAAGCGACACCCATGCCTGCCCCGATCCGTGAAAGTCGTTTGAAATGCGAAGCTGCGCCTCGAAAGCCCCCAGTGCCTGAATTGTGCTGTTTGAGGGTTTGACCGGTAGCACCAAGCAGCTTCCCTTGAGCTGTTTGACGCCCAACCTCAACACTCCGTTCACCTGGGTCACACTTTCGCCGCATCCGTTGGTCCAAAGTGCCGGGTTGAGCACGCCCTCGGCATTAAAGTCATCGTAGATAAAATTGGCAGGCGGCATCCAAACTTCCCCAGCTTCGGTT
>CAZHWV010000041.1:22697-29203 GCA_964536185.1 uncultured Anaerolinea sp.
GCCCCTCAGGGCAAAGCCGATAATGCCTGCCACCACTGCCATTCCGGCCAGTACCGCTGCAATCCGCCATGGCCGCCGCGCCGCCAGCTTCGGCAGCCACGCCTCGCCGGGAGCCACTCCTGATCCCGCCGCCAATCCTTCCATTGCCTTGGCGAATTCGGCCATGTCTTGATAGCGGTCTTCGGGATTTTTTGCCAAAGACTTGAGTAAAATATTTTCCACTTCCTGGGGCAGGTTTGGCGCGAAACTCCTTGGGCGAGGCAGTGGGTCGCGGGAGTGCATGATCAGCACTGCCATTGGAGTATCGGCGATGTAAGGCTTGCGTCCGGTCACCAGTTCAAAGAAGACAACGCCCAACGCATAAATATCGGCGCGCGCATCCACCATTTTGTTTGTCGCCTGTTCAGGAGCCATATATTCGGGTGTTCCGATGCCAACACCTGTGCCGGTCAGTTCCATGGTCTCGACAGCATCGAGCAGTTTCGCCACGCCGAAGTCTGCGAGCATGGGCTGTCCATTTTCGGTGATCAGAATATTCGAGGGTTTAACGTCGCGATGGATAATATCGTGCTGGTGAGCGTATCCCAACGCATCGGCGATGGGGATCAAGATGCGCGCCGCTTCCTGCCAGTGCATCGGTTTTCCAGTCAACTTGCTTTTTAACGTTCCCCCAGGAAGATATGGCATGATCAGATAGGGCTTGCCTTCGTATTCCCCGTAATCGGTTACCTTAACGATATTGGGATGTGTGAGCTGCGCCAAGGACTTGGCTTCACGCTCGAAGCGTTTGAGTGCGCGCTCGAGGACATTTGGAAGGATATTTTCGGTTCTAATCACCTTAACAGCTACATCGGCTTCGAGGCGCGTGTCGTAGGCCTTGTAGACAATCGCCATACCGCCCTCGCCAAGCTGCTCGAGGATATGATAACGTCCGAGGGATTGACCAATTAGATTGCTCATACTGCCCTGCCCGGGTTTCTGTCCACACTCTGTTTAATTTGACGCCGTTCTATAGTTTCAGTATACTGAAAGCGATACTAAGAGTCAATTCCGGAGGGACTAATGCCTCGTCGTACTGTTCGCCAGGCTGGGTTAGTTTGCATTTTCATTGCGCTTTTGTCGTTGGCTTTCCCTGCGATTTCGTCTGCGCAAAATAAAATTGATTTGACAGTCCATTATGTGGATGGCGCGCCGCTTGCGGATCAACTGACATACGATGTGAGCGTGTTCTTTTCCGCGCTCGATGCTTCGGGAAATCCCATCAAGGATCTGCAAGCGCAAAATGTGACCGTGAGCGAAGACTCAAAAGCCTATCCGCTCGATTCGCTCTCGCTAGCCAGCGACGAACCGATTAACCTCGTACTGGTGCTCGATACCAGCGGTACGATGGGTGGCAGCAATATCATTGCCGCGCGCAAAGCTGCCGATGTCTTCGTCGCCGGATTGAATTCGCAGGATCGCGTGGCGGTGATCGCTTTCAACCAGGATATCACCGCTGTCGTTGATTTTTCCACCGACCATACCGCCGTGCGCCAAAAGATCGCTGCGGTGGAAGCCGTTCGCAATGCAGGCACATGTCTCTATGATGCCACGTATCAAGCCGCGCAAATGACTGCCTCCCTTCCACAGGGACGGCGTTCGATTATCTTGTTAACCGATGGCGTGGATGAAACCATCAGCGGCGGAGTTTGCTCAACCTTCATGCTTGAGGATGTAACGGACATTGCCACGCGCGGCTCGCTGCGCGTTCCCATTTACACCATCGGTTTGGGCAATCGAATTGACGAAGCCGGCCTCACCCGTCTGGCCGCATTGACGGGCGGGCATTACCAGTATTCCCCCGACTCGACAAAACTGGAGGCCTTGTTTGAGCGTCTATTGGAACAACTGCGCATGCAGAATGTTTTGCATTACAGCTCCAACAGCGCACCCGGCGCGCATACGGTTGCCGTGCGCGTGGATTATCTTGGCGCGCAGGATCAAGACACGCGCGATTTCATCCTGCCGGCGTTGCCATGGCGACTCACTATCCTTTCGCCGGTTGATGGTGCGCAAGTAAGCGGGAAATTCAAATTATCGGTTTCGCTTTCAGGGCAGGGCGACCCGGTCCAACGCATGACTTTTCTCGCGGGTGAAAAAGTGTTGGGAACCGACGATTCTGCGCCTTATGAACTGGATATCGATCCAAAATCCTACCCCGAAGGCGCTTTAATGTTTAGCGCGATTGCGCAAGGCGCGAATGAAAAGGAACTTGCCCGTGCAAGCGTGACCGTGAACCGGGTGATTCCCGTCACCGCTATTCTTGCCACCGCTACCCCGGCTGTTAAGCAGCCCGAAGATGTGGACGTGAATGTGGATACGTGGATGAATTCCTCCTGGCTGGTCTTGGGTCTCGGCGGTTTACTCCTGCTCGTCGTGATTGTCTTCGGTGTCTATCTCGCGCGCCGCCGCGCTGATGAAAAGCGCGCCCTGGCCTGGGCGCAGGCGCAATCCGTGAGCGCAAGCGATTACGCTGAGAGCCGCACGCTCGATGCGATTGTTACCGGCATCGATACGCGCGCGATATTTATTGTCAAGGAAAGCGACGATCCGGCGCTCGTCTCAAAGCGGCTTTTGATGAATCAGGACATTATCCACATCGGGCGCGGCGGCGATAACGAGTTGTCGTTTCCCAAAGACAGTCCGGTCTCGCGCCAGCATGCCACAGTGGAAGCGAAGAAGAGCGGACTTTATTTGCGCGAAATACTGACAAAAGATGCATCCGGCGCTGAGAAGGGACCCATTTATGGGACGTTCGTCAACGATGAACAGATCAGCGGGGAGGTTGCTTTGCAGGACGGAAACCAGATCCGCCTGGGCAAACGGTTGGTCTTTGAACTGGAGATCATAGAACATCTGCGTTTTGATTCTGCTGACGATGACATTGACAAAACAATCGAGCAGAGCAACGACCCCGACAGCACAGCGGAACAGGCCTGACCTAGAAAAGCCGGATTGGTCGTTGGCGATTGGGGTACAAACCATCTATGCAAATTGCTGGAATAATGCAAAGGTGGTGAGAAAATCTTACCCTGCTTGCCATCCGGGAAAACCGATCTATCCTGCCTTGGTTTTTTTATGGTCTTTTAAAATGGCATCCACGCCCAATTGGGCCAGTTGAATATCTTCCATTTCGGGTAAACCGCTGACGCCGATTGAGCCAACGATGGTCCCATCCAATTCGACGGGCAGGCCGCCGCCCCAGCCAACGATTTTCGGGTCGCCGTAATAAGCGATATCAAAACCTGTGTGTGGCTCTCGGGAGGCCTGGCCGATCTGGCGCGAAGGTTTGCGATCGCGCGCCGCGGTATAAGCCTTATTGGTTGCAATCTGGATGGAGGTCAGCGGCGCGCCGTCGACGCGCAGCAAAGCAATTAACTCGCCATGCGCATCGGCTACAGCGATGACCGCAGCTTTGCCTTGATTGAGCATTTCCGTTTTGATCACATCGATGGCTTTTTGGGCATCATCGTGGCTGAGCGTAAGGGTTTGTTTCATTTTTCTCCTTGGGATAACGAAAATTGCTGGGCTTCGCCCAACCTGCGTAGCTCTGATTCATCGATGACTGGCACCCCCAGAGACAGGGCCTTGGTATGCTTCGAACCCGGGTTCTCGCCCAATACCAGGTAACTCGTTTTTTTACTGACCGAATCGACGGCTTTTCCGCCGCGCGATTCAATGTATTCCTTGACCGCCTCGCGGGATAAGGATGGCAGGCTTCCGGTGACGACAAAGGTCATTCCATCCAGCGGTAGTTTTTGCGCACCACGCTCCGGCAGCTGCTGAATTGGCCAGACCCCGGCGGCCTTAAGTTTTTTAAGCACCGCGACGTTGCGCTCGCGCGTGAACCAGTCAACAATGGCGGCGGCGATATTCGGGCCAACCCCATCGACCGCCTGCAGCTCCAACGCAGGGGCCTGGGCCAGCAGTTCCAACGATGCGAAATGGGCAGCCAGGTCGCGGGCCGAAACTTCCCCGACACCGCGCATGCCCAGGGCAGCGATCAAGCGGCCCAGGGGCTGGTTTTTCGATTGTTCGATGGCTGAGAGTAAATTATCGGCAATTTTCCCAGGCGGTTCAATTTTTGTTTTCCGATCTTTCCGGGTGAGCGCAGCCAGGATATCAGCCCGCTTGAGGGAATAAATATCAGCCACATCTTTCACGGAACCTGTTTCAATTAATTTTTCAACGATCTTAATTCCCATTCCGTTGATGTCCATCGCGCCTTTGGAGACAAAATGCTCCACGTTGCGGATGATCTGGGCCGGACAGGCCGCATTGAGGCAATACCAGGCCACCTCGCCGGCGAAATGCTCCACGGGCTGCCCACAGGCCGGGCATTCAAGGGGCGGGAGGTAAGCCTGCTCCGCGCCGCTGCGCGCAGCAGGCAGCGGACCGATCACGTAGGGAATGACTTCGCCAGCGCGTTTGATCAGCACCCGGTCGCCAGGGCGGATATCTTTTTCCGCAATATAGTCAAAGTTGTGCAGAGTCGCGCGCTCAACCACTACGCCACCGATTTCAACGGGTTCGAGCAGCGCAAAAGGAGTCAGCACGCCAGTCCGGCCAACGGCTACACCGATCTGGTTGAGCCTGGTGGTTACCTCGCGGGCGGGAAACTTGAAGGCGATTGCGCCGCGCGGGTCCTTGCCGGTAAAACCCAGTTCAGCGGCCATGGACAGATCATCCAGCTTGATGACCATCCCATCCGCTTCGTAGCCCAGTTGGTCACGACGCTTGTCCCAGGTTTCTGTGTATAGAATGGCTTCTTCGATGTTTTCGAAGCGCCGGGCAACATCGGTGACCGGGAAACCCAGGTCCTTTAACCAGGTAAGCAGTTCCCATTGGCTGGTGGGGGTTTGGCCGCCTTCAGAATAAACAACTTGATAGCAGAGCAGGGTCAACGGGCGTTGTGCGGTCAAATTCGGATCGAGCTGGCGCAGCGAACCAGCGGCGGTGTTGCGCGGATTTAGATACGTTTTTTCCCCGGCTTCTTCCAGGCGTTGGTTTAATGCAACAAATTCCTGGTTGGCGATAAAGGCTTCACCGCGAACGACTAGATAAGCAGGAGGGCGAGCTTCGCCGGCGACAGGAATACGCAGCGGAATCGCTCTTATGGTGCGCAAATTCGCCGTGATATCTTCGCCAACTTCCCCATCCCCGCGTGTGGCGCCTTGCAAAAACCTGCCATCCCGATAGTGCAGGACAACGCTCAGGCCATCGATCTTTGGTTCGACCACGAACTGGGCTCGCTCGACTCGCTGATCCAGTTTAGTGATGCGCTCGATCCAGGCGCGCGCATCCTGTGCGCCGAATGCGTTTGCCAGCGATAGGATCGGGCGAGGGTGGCGCACTTTTTCGAAGCGGTCAGAGGCAACAGAACCTGTCCTTTGGGTCGGCGAGTCAGAAGTTACCCAGTCGGGGTGGGCAAGCTCCACCTGGCGCAGCTCAGCCAACATACGATCGTATTCCAGATCACTGATCAGCGGACTGTCTAAAACATGATAGCGATAACTATGGAAATTTAGTTCTTGTTTCAGCTTTTCGTAGCGGGATTGGTCTGGTTCCATGAGGATATTATATTCCAGACGGAAGGAATATTTAGTGATGAAACTACTGATGGAACTACTGATGGAACTACCGCTTTGCGCGCTTTGCGTGGTAGACTCTGTTTTAACATGAAACATTTGCTGTTGATTCTATTGTTAACCATGCTGAGTCCAGCCTGCAGCCGCGCTGCGAGCTTGCCTCCGCCAACGCAACCGGCCCTGGATTTTCCAATCTTAACTTCCTCGCCTGTAGCCCAGTGCCAGACCTCTGACCTGAAAACCAGTTCCAACTTCGCTGAAACCGGTGGAGCCATTGTCCTGGGAGTGACGCTGACCAACGTTTCAAAAAATCCATGCGAACTTACCAACCCGCCACAAGCCAGCGTGGTGGAACTACCGCTTCGCGTGGTGGATGCCAGCGGTAAAGCCCTCGATTTGCAGCCTGTGGATATTCCTGCGGCGCAGACCCCGCCAGCCCCGGCGTTAATGCAACTCGCCCCGGGCGAAAGCGTGATCGTCAGCCTGGTCTGGCGAAATTACTGCCAGGCGCTCCCAGCCGAAGGCCTTGGGCTGCGTTTGCAGCTTGCTCCGGCCCAGGTGCTGGAGGTTGAGCTGGAGGTTTCGGCCGCGCCAAGCTGTGATTCAAAGAGCGAGCCTTCGACGCTGAGCGTCGCGCCGTATTCATTCCCACCCTAGGCGTCGCGAAGAGGACGGAAGACAGAGGACGGAAGACGGTTGGCCTTTCCCCGTCTCCCGTCCTCTGTCCTTATACTATCCTAAAGGTTTGAAAAACCTTTAGGGTCTATTATTTATCTTATTCCAATTTAAACTGACTCACAGCATCCTGCAAGGAACGGGCCATTTTGGCCAACAACTGGGCGGAGGTCGTAACTTCGGCCACCTGGGCGCTCATCTGTT
>CAZHWV010000042.1:0-29164 GCA_964536185.1 uncultured Anaerolinea sp.
CACTAGTCATAATGTACTCTTCCTCTGGTCAATCAGTTTGCCGGTGGCGGCGGGGGCTTTGGGTTATTTAGCTTTGGTTTTCCCCCTTGAATTGCATTTTTTTGAAAACAGGCAGGTATTTCTCAATATCCCCTGGATGGTAACTTTGGTTTTGAGTGTTTTTACCGTTCGCGATATTTTCTTTCCACCAACACCCTATAGCTATATAGATTCTTGGCGTTGGGGTTATATCCTGAACGTTTTCGCTATTTTTGCTTTTATCGTTTCGCTTTTTATCCGCGTATTGGGTGACAGCACGCCTGTGGTGCGCCAACAAAGCCGCGTGATTGTATTTGGCGCATCGTTGGCTCTTTTGCCTATTTTGCTGTTTTACCTGCTCCCGATTGGATTCGGTGGACAGATCCCCGAATTTCGCGCTGAGTTCATGTTCCCACCGCTGATTTTTCTTCCGCTTTCAGTGACTTATGCTATTTTGCGTTACCGTCTTTTGGATGTGGATCGTTGGCTTAGCCGGGCGCTGACCTATGTTCTGACGACAGCTGTAGCGCTGGCTGCGTTTTACGCTGTTGTTACTGGGCTCTCGCTCTTGCTGCGCGAGGCTTTCCGTATTGATAACCCCTTGGTGATGGCCACCTATTTACTGGTCCTGGTGGTCGCTTTTAATCCCATCCGTGGACTGATCCAACGAGGTATTGACCGGCTTTTTTACCGCGCGCACGCTGATTATCGTCGCGTGCTTTCCGATTTTTCTCAAAGCCTGGTTGTTACTCCTGATTTGAAGCGAACCCTTGCCTTGCTGGCTACTGAACTTGATATTGCCCTGGCTCCCCAGAAGTTGATCGTTTTGTTATACGATGATGATTACCAGAGTTATATTCCGCACGGTGAGGATATTGATCACGTGCCTGCTTTTGCTCCAACAGACACGCTGATCAACTTATTGAGAGAGAAAAAATCCCCACTTTGGTTTCCAGCCGAAGTGCCGCTGCAACCCGAATTGAAGAATGTTCTGAGCTTAAGTTGTGAAGTATTCGTGCCGCTTATTTATGAAGACCACCTGATCGGTTTTATTGCGATTGGCCACCGCCTGTCTGGCGATCCGTACACCAGTGATGATCTTGATTTTCTATCAGCGGTAGCTGGCCAATCAGCGCTTGCCTTTGAAAATGCCCGATTATTTGAAAACCTGCGTCATACTCTCGACGATACTCGCGAAATGAAAAATATGATGGACGATATTTTTTCATCCATTGCAACCGGTGTCATCACCACTGATCTTGAGCATAAGATAACATTGTTTAACCATGCTGCTGAGGATATCCTTGGTGTGCCACTCCATGCGGCCATGGGTAAATCGGTGTTTGAAGCCCTGCCAGCGCTTAACCCGGACCTTGAGCAGGTGACCAGCGATGTCATAAACCTGGGCGAAATTTTATTGGGGCGCGAACTGTCTGCGCACAACAATGACGGAGGTGATTTGTTCGTGCGTCTATCGGCTGCCCCTCTTCGAGATGCTTATCTCGTCACAAAAGGGGCGGCGATCGTCCTTGAAAACCTTACCGAGACTCATAAATTGGAAGCTGAGCGCGAAGTCATCCGCCAGACATTTGGACGTGTTGTCGCTCCGCGTGTGCGTGATCGTTTGTTGGCCGATGTCGGAAACCTTCAGCTTCACGGTACTCGCAAAACCACCACGGTGTTATTTGCCGATCTGAGCGGTTTCACCAGTTTCAGCGAAAAAAATTCACCAGAAACAGTTTTTAAAATACTCAACACCTATCTCGATATTGCTGCCCAGGTTATTCTTGAGAATGAAGGCACTCTCGATAAATTCATGGGTGATGCGGTTATGGCTATGTGGAATTCACCTGATCCTCAGCCCGACCACGCTCAGCGTGCTTGCCGTGCTGCGTTGGAGATGGTGCAGCGTTCGAGCGAAAGTCACAAGAGGTTTTCCAACCCCGAATTCCAACTCACTTTCCGCGTAGGCATTACCACTGGCCCGGCTATTGTTGGAAACGTGGGTACTAAGCAGTTATTCAATTACACTGCCATCGGTGATACCGTTAACCTGGCTCAGCGTTTGCAGTCCAGCGCACAGCCCGGGCAGGTCTTTATTCAGAAATCTACCTTTGATATCGTAAAAGGCAGGTTTGTTGCAGATGCATTGGAACCTCTTATCGTAAAAGGTCGCGCCCAACCTGTTGAAGTTTACTTGCTCAAGGAAGTGAAGTGAAAAAACAATACCATCGCGAAATCACAGCCAGGGCATTCAATAGCTTATTCCAAACCGACGCGCTCGAAACTGTTATTGTTGCGAATCTGGGGCAGGACGCTCTCCGCTATCAGATTGGGCATGATCATTTTCATTACGATAGTAATTCTTTTGCAGCTGCAGATGCTTATTGCTGTGAACAGCGTCATTCAATCATAGCTGCGTTACAACGCGCAGATACTTTGGCGGCTCGCAAGGCGCTGGGTCGCCTGACTCACACTGTGCAGGATTTCTATGCCCATAGCAATTATATTGTTCTTTGGCGCGAGATTTTTCCCGAGGCAGCTTCGCTTGAAATCGATCCACAGCTTGCCGGACTATTGCAGGGCCCTCGTCTGCGTTCTGGTAAGCTCTATTACCCATTGGAGGTGCTGTCGTTTATCGCTGCTCTCAAACCGTATGTATTGCCACTCTTACCTCGCGATTCGCATGCCTGGATGAATCTCGACGATCCATCCAGTTGTGATTTTGGCTTTGCTTTCACTGCTGCGGTCAAACGAACAAGCGCGGAATATTTGAGTATCATTGGACAACTCTCAGCACAAGAAGTTGCCTTGCTCACCGGAAAAACCCCACCAATTGTCCCATCCTCGCCTTAGCCCGGCGGTGTTCTTTCGTAGGATAAATCCGAAAAGGTTATAATCACAATATGGACATGAAAACTGAAATTAACAATGCTGTAAAAGAAGCCATGAAATCTGGCGATGAAGTGCGTAAGCGTACTCTCCGGATGGTGCTTGCCGCCATCAAACAGGTGGAAGTCGATCGCCGAATAAACATTGACGATACAGCCGTGCTCTCCATTCTGCAAAAGGAGATTAAGTTACGCAAAGAAGCCCTGGATGATGCCCAAAAAGCAAATCGTGTTGATCTTGCTGAAGATGCCCAAGCCGAAATCGATGTTCTGTCTGTATTCCTGCCTAAGGGACTTGGCGTTGATGAGTTGCGCGCCTTGGTGCAGGGCGCCATCGCTGAAACAGGTGCAGTCGCTCCCGCCGATATGGGCAAAGTCATGAAAAACTTACTGCCCAAAATTGCCGGCCGCGCTCCAGGGGACCAGGTCAGCGCGATGGTGCGAGAGCAATTGCAGAATTAACCCGTGAATCCAGAATCCACTCAGTGGTGGCGGAAGATTCATCGGCATGATCTGATCGCCTTGATCTTGCTTGTGTTGACCAGCCTGGCAGCCTATGCTACGCTGGTCTTGCCGCTTTCCTTGCGCCCGTCCAGTTTACCTTTACGTGAAGGTCAAGTTTCTCCGCAGGATCTGCAAGCGCCCAACAATGTTGAATACATTAGCACTGTGCGTACCAATCAAGCTCGAGATTCTGCCGAGCGTGCGGTTTCTCCTGTTTACACCGTTCCTGATCAGAGTATTGCGCGCCGGCAGATATCACGTTTACGGATTGCCTTGGAATCTATTTCAGCTGTGCGCAGCGACAGCACGGCTAACTATGAGCAAAAACATGCTGAGTTGACATCCTTGTCCGACCTGGCCCTTGATTCAAAAACCGCAGATTTTATTCTGGTGACATCGGATGTGCGCTGGTATGCAATTCAACAGGATGCGTTACGCGTGCTTGAACAGATCGTACGTTCACCTGTGCGAGAAGACAACATTGATAGAGTGCGGGAAGATGTATTCTCAACGGTCAGCTTTGTCTTAAATGATGACCAATCCACCATCGTCGTAAACCTGGTTACACCATTCATTGTTCCAAATAGTTTTTTTAGCCCCGAGCTGACCGATGCTGCTCGCCTGCAGGCTCGCCAATCTGTTGAACCTGTAACGCAAACCTATCTTATTGGAGAAATCGTAGTTCCGCGAGGCAGAGTTCTTACCTCCGCAAATATTGAGGCGCTGGAAACACTGGGGTTGGTACATCCCAGCAATCCGCTCTTGGAGTACATCGGGACCGCAGCCATGGTTATCGCGGTGATGACTTTTGTGGGCATCTATTCCATTCGCCGCCGTCCTTCTTTTTACAATGATGGCCGCAGCCTTCTGCTAATCTGTGTGTTATTTGTTTTATTTCTATCTGCCGCTCGCCTGATTATTCCTAATCGCGCCATCTTGCCGTATGTTTTCCCTCTGCCAGCTTTTGGGTTGTTGATCGCGACGTTATTCGGTCCTGGCGGAGCTATCATCCTGTCCATTGTTATTTGTATCCTGGCTGGATTCAACCTGCCAAATTCCCTCGATTTAACCTTTTTTTACATGCTAGCTTCGTTGACCGGTATCCTATCGCTCGGCAAAGCTCACCGCATTAGTTCCTTTGCCTGGGCGGCGATTGTCTCCGCGTTGGCCGGGATGGCAGTGATCACCGCATACCGTCTGCCTGCGGGAACTCTCGACTGGGTTGGCTACCTGACTCTGGCTGGTGCGTCGTTGCTGAATGGTGTTGCCTCTGCCAGCGTGGCGCTTCTGCTGCAATATTTGTTGGCCGAATTCCTGGGCCTGACTACAGGTTTGAGATTGCTTGAAATCTCGCGTCCCGATGCCCCGCTGCTGCAATTTTTTCTGCGCAATGCTCCTGGTACCTACCAGCACAGCCTGATGGTTTCCAACCTGGCCGAACAAGCAGCTGAAAAACTGGGTATGGATACCTTGCTCGTCCGTGTTGGCGCGCTTTACCATGATGTGGGTAAGGCCGTCAATCCTTCGTTTTTTATCGAGAATCAACTTCCTAACAATCTCAATCCTCACGACGATGTGGATGCTGAAATAGCTGCAGCCAGCGTCATCCGTCATGTGAGCGATGGGGTTGGGTTGGCGCGTAAATATCGCTTGCCGCGCCGGATCATCGATTTCGTGCTTGAGCATCACGGCACTTTGCTGGCCCGCTATCATTTTAACCGGGCTGTTCGTGAGGCAGGTGGCGATGTAGGTAGCGTGGATGAAACCAAATTTCGCTATCCGGGCCCACAACCACGCACGCGCGAAACGGCACTGCTCATGCTGGCTGATAATGTCGAGGCGCGTACTCGCTCAGAACTCCATCGAACTGAAGAGGAGATTCGCGCGGTCGTGCAGAAGACCATCGATTTCTGCCAGAATGAGGGCCAGTTAGCGAATACACGTTTTACACTTAAGGATTTGTCTGTCATTTCAGAAGTATTCATTACTGCATTGACTGGGCTGTATCATCCGCGCATTGCTTATCCTACGGTTGAAGTTTCTGCGATGGCAGATGCTCCAACCGTTCCTACCTTGGGGAAGACAGATATCTCCCCGAATTTACGGGAGATGAAATGATTTTTATTGAAAAGTTGGATGATCTTCTGCCTGATATTTCTGAGGAATTGGTCAAAAACGCAGCCGTAGTGGCCCTTAAACACCAGTCTGTGTTTGCCGAAAATGCAGACCTGACCATCGTCCTGACCGATGATAAACAAATTCAAAAACTCAACCAACAGTGGATGGATGTGGACAGTCCCACAGATGTGCTTTCCTTTCCATCCGACGAAATTGATCCAGAAAGTGGTAACCGCTATTTTGGCGATATTCTTATTTCGGTCCAGCGGGCTGCTGAACAAGCCAAAGTTGTTGGTCATCCAGTTGAAGCCGAAATCCAGCTGCTTGTCGTCCATGGGGTTCTGCATTTGATGGGCCATGATCATGCAGGTGTTGAAGAAAAAGACCAGATGTGGAAAGCACAGGGAGAAATCCTGGCCCAATTAGGACTTGGCAATCTTGTGATTCGCGAATAAGCATATCTCTCCCATCCTTACTGAATGGGAAAACGAGCTTCCATGATCAACTTCATCAAATCTCGCATCGAATCTTTCGGTCATGCGTTCCGCGGCTGGGGATATGTTATCCGCAATGAGAAAAATGCCTGGATACATGCCGTTGCGACAATTCTTGTCGTTGCCATGGGTATCTGGCTCGTGATTCCTCTCCGTGATTGGGCTGTGCTGGTCTTGACCATCGCCATGGTTTGGACCGCGGAATTTTTGAATACATCTATCGAAGCAGTCGTGGATTTAGCCAGCCCGGTACATCACCCACTGGCCAAAGTGGGTAAAGATGTTGGCGCGGCAGCAGTGCTTATTGCGGCTTGTGCGGCAGTCCTGGTCGGCCTGATTATTCTTGGTCCCCCATTATGGACGCGAGCTGCTGCCTACCTTATTCATTGATTACAATAAGCAAGCAGAAAAAAAGACCTGTGATTTTTATTAAGGACATCCCATGACACTTTCTTTCCGATTTGGTACAGTTGGTTCTCCGCTGGCCACGCCTAAAAAGCCAGGCGGCTCAGTTGGTTCGATCCAGTTCAGCAAGTCAATCGGGTTAGATGCGCTGGAACTGGGTTGGGTGCAGGCTGTGCGGGTCTCAGAAGAGACTTGCGCTGCGATTAATCAGGCCGCCAGTAAAAATGACGTGGCGATCAGTGTGCATGCGCCGTACTTCATAAATTTAAATGCAAACAATGATGAGTGGCCTAAGTCTCGCCAGCGGCTGATGGACGCTGCGTTTTATGGTAACCTGGCTGGAGCAACTGATGTTATTTTTCACCCAGGTTCATATTTTGAAAGACCTGCCATTGAGGTCCTGAAAGTTGCCATTCCGCGTTTACAGGGTTGTCTGGACGAACTGCGCGCTGCTGGAAACCCCGTTATTCTCCGCCCTGAAACGATGGGAAAAAGCGCAATGCTGGGTTCGCTGGAAGACACCATCGAAATGGCGAGTAATATTAACGGAGTCCTGCCGTGTATTGATTTTGCGCATTTGCATGCCCGCCCTGGAGATGGAACCTCAAATTCTTACGAAGAGTGGGTAGTACGCTTGGAAATGGTTGCAAAAGCCCTCGGCAAGGCTATGCTTGGGCGCATGCACATTCACTTATCTGGCATTGAATACGGTTCCAAGGGTGAAAAGAATCATTTGCCGATGAGCGAATCTGATTTTAATCTGCGCGACCTGTTCCGCGCCTTGAATGACTTCAAAGCGGGCGGGCGGATCCTTTGTGAAAGCCCTGTCATGGAAGCAGACGCGTTCTACATGAGAAAAGTTTGGCAAGAAGTGAGTGGGGAATTGATTTGATGTCCTGTCGAAATGCGTTTTGCCCCAGATTAGAAAATTAGACGTTGAAGTCGGCCGGGCTTAAAGAGTACATCACAGCGTCATACACATCCATGCGCACGACCATGCGGTTTTTCAGGATACCCTCATAATGTGCGCCTGCCTTTTGGGCAGATCGCTGGCTGGCCACGTTTCCGGTAGCAATGACAATTTCTGCGCGGATGATGCCCGCGTTTTGAAAGGCAAATTGGGCAGCCAAACGAGCAGCGCGGCTGGCAATACTTTGCCCGGTGCGGCTCGTCCGCACCCAATAACCCAGGTTGCAAAAGCGGTATTTCTCATTGATCCCATCTACACCGCAGCTGCCGATGTATTGACCGTTGACAGCATCAATAATTGCGAACTGAAACGAACTGGAATGTGACCATGCAAGTTGGGTATATTCCAACCAGCGCCGGGAGGAGGCTTCATCATAGGCTTCGGTTGCCCAATCCATCCACGGATGCAGGTTATCCAGCGATTCACGGACTGCTTCGTATATGGCGGGTATATCTCCGGTTTGGGGCGAGCGTAAAAAAAACAAACCATCGGTGGATTGAATATTGATATCCATTGCTGGTAACTGAAAAAAGTGCGAACTTCAAGTTCGCACTTTTTTTTAGTTCTGGATATATTCTTTCAAGTTGTGTTCCACAGCGTATGCGGCTGCTTCAGCGCGGTTGTTTACACCTAGTTTAGAAAGAATACTGCTGACATAATTGCGCACCGTGCCTTCTCCCAAGAACAAAGCTTTGGCGATTTCGCGGTTCGTCTTACCTTCCGAGACCAGCAGCAAGACATGTTTTTCCTGTTGACTGAGATGCGCAAATGCCGAGGCCTCTTCTTCTTTGACCGCCTTACGCACTTCCTGAAAGACGCGTTGCGTGACGGCTGAATCGAGCAGCGCTTCGCCTCGTCCCACGGCTTCCAGCGCTCGGACCAGATCCTCGCCGCCGATTTGTTTCAGGATATAGCCTGAAGCCCCGGCGCGGATGGCAGAGAAGAGCATTTCATCCTCGGCATACGAGGTGAGCATAATAACTTTAGTTTCTGGGAAGCGCTGGATGATTTCTTCGCAAGCTTCAATACCTGATGTGCCTGGTAAACGGATATCCATTACCACGACGCCTGGTTGAAGTGTGGCGACTTGTTCTATGGCTTCGCGTGCAGAACTGGCTTCACCCACTACTTCAAAATTGGGGTGGCGTTCCAATAAGGCCTTTAGTCCCAGGCGCACAACTTCGTGATCATCTACCAGCAAAATACGCTGTTTTGACATATTTTCACTATCCTCCGGAGGATTTAAGAGTATAGCCGAGAGGGAGGTGGATGGCAAGGGCGTTATTCTTTATCTTTTCCCTGTCGCCTGAAATCTACAAAACGGTAGCCCACACCGCGCTCAGTAAGAATATACTTGGGGTTAGCCGCGTCTTTTTCTAGTTTTTGGCGCAGGTAATTAATATATAGGCGCACATAATGCGGTTCATCGCGATATTCGTAGCCCCATACCTTAGCGAGCAATTGGTCGTGCGATACCACCCAGCCCGCGTTTTGCACCAGGTGGAATAGCAAGCGGTATTCTGTCGGGCGCAGTTTTACTATTTTTCCTTCCAGCCAGACCTCCCGCCGGTCAAAATCGATTTTCAGGCGCTCATCTACTTCGATGAGCCCATGCATGGACCCGGTGGCGCCCTCAGTACGGCGGAGAACGGCACGCACACGACTGACAAGTTCTCGGGGGCTAAACGGTTTTGTGACATAATCATCTGCGCCTTTTTCCAGACCGCGGACGCGGTCGTCTTCCTCGCCCTTGGCGGTCAACATAATAACCGGCACATTACTGATTTCACGTACCATTTCGAGTACTTCGAAACCATCCAGGTCGGGCATCATTACATCCAGCAGGATCAGATCTGGGTTTACATCACGAAGGCGTTGCACGGCTTGCTTACCATTGAATGCCTCGCTTACCTGGAACCCATCATGTTCCAGATTCAAGCGGATAAAGCGTACCATACGCTCTTCGTCATCAACAACCAGAATACGGCGGCGGTCAAGTTCTTCTGGCATTTTTCACTCCCTTACAAAGCCGATGATCTGGTCTTCTTGATCACTAGGCATGATTTCAATGAAAGTAACGCGGATGAGCGGCCAGATGACTTCGGTTACGTTGGCCTGCAAATAATGCAAATCTTTTCCATCGCGTCTGCGTGGGTTTTTGACCTTGATGATCTGGTCAGTTGTACCGGGTAGGTTTTCAATTTCTCCCAAAATAGGGTCTTCGTTGGAAATATGAATCAGGACTGTAGGCATGTTATTCCATTTACGATAATACAATTTGAATTTTTAACTTACCCAGGGACATAATATCACCATGCCGTAAGGGCTGCTCAACTTTAGGCATGATCCGGGTACCGTTGATATATGTTCCGTTAGAAGAACCTAAATCTTGCAGAATGACTTTGTCTTCAATATGCCGGATGACTGCGTGGATGCGCGAAACACCATTATCAAAGGCTCTATATGGAGAAAGGTCGATGTCGGGCTCGATCGGCTGGCCTTCGCTTGTTCGGCCAAGGGTAAACTCAGAGCGTTCTGAAAAATCCAGTATTTGTCCACTGTCTAGTAAATGCAGGGAAATCCACGTATTACTCTGTTTGGGTACTTCGCCAACGTGTTGCGCCTCACCCTGCAGTTCGTCGATGACAGTTGTAAATTTTTGAGTCTGCGCGGAATTCTTTTGGGGCAACTGCGTGCCACACTCGCTGCAAAAGATAGCACCATCGAGTTCTTGAGATTTGCAATTTAGACAAACAATCATGGTTTATTCTCCTCGGGTAATAACAGGGCCCTCGTTCCATATTTTATCTGTTTTGCGCCGTTCTCAGAATACGTTTTCTCTTTTTCTATGTTCTGAATTTCCAATATGATGGTTTTAGCCAGTCCTCGCTCACCTTGCCCCAGCAGATGAGTGCTCAGCCTTTGCAGGTGTTCAGTGGCCTTGGCAAAATTGCCGGCAGCTACTTCGCTGCGTGCTTTCTCCTGGATGCGATAAAGTGTTAATTTTGAGAGAGCCGGCATGATACCTGGGGGCGGAGTTTCAAGCGAGTCGGTTTGCTTCCTCGGCAGTACAACGCTGATCGGAATGGAAGGCACAGGCCAATCGAAACTGCTGGTTGAAATCTCCAAGGTGCCTTGCAGCAGGGTGATGAATTTCTTGCTTTCATCCTGAGGCTGAACAACAAACTCAATCAGGACAGAGAGTGGTAAAGATTGAAGTATTGGCCCAAATCGCAGTGGATTATCACAGATGAGAGGATCTGTTTCCGGCTGAAATCGGAATGCGTACCTGATTTCGACGTCTTCGCCCAGTTCATATTCAAGCGTAACATTTTCGGCGAAAATATTTGAGAGATGGACAAATTTTTCTGTCAACAAGCGCTCAATATCCTCTGGCAGCGAGATCATCAGGCTATGCCCACCAGTAAGATTCGCCAATTTGTCCAGAAACATGTCATTCCAGCCGCTACCAATACCCATGCCGCTAATGCCGGTTCCACGTTCGGCGGCGCTTTTGGCCAGTGTGTAACAGGCCTGTTCATCTCCGTATGTTTGGCCATCCGTCAGCAGAATAATGTGATTGATGTACTTGGCATTATGATAGCGGCTCACTTCTTCCAGACCAGCCCGTAAACCCTGAAAAATTTCCGTTCCGCCAGAAGCCGATAAAGGGCGGATTTGGTTTTCCATCTTGAGCGGATTTGCTTGTCGGGTAGCCGGAATAACCACCTCGGCCCGATCATTAAATATCACCACAGAAAATATATCCTGTGGTTTAAGTGCACGAATCAACCGGATAGCGGCTGCTTTGACCGTATCCAGTTTTTCGCCTTTCATGGAGGTCGAACAATCGAGCACCAGGCAGATATTGAGCGGCAAAGAAATAGCCGCTTCCCTGAATTCTTTGCAGGGAGTCAGGTCGATCAATAAATAAACAAGCTGGCTTTCTTGTAGCTGAGAAAGCGCTTTTCGGCTGACCAGTATGTGATGGTTAACAACAACGGGGATTTCTTTCTCTGGAGGCAGGCTGGCATCGTATGTAGAGCGCTGGGTAGGATTTGAAAGTACCTGGTAGGCTTGTTGAGCTTCCAGGAACATTTCAGTCTCACCTGGCCCAACATTCGTATCCGGATGAAGACGCTTGGCGATCTTCAGGTATGCGCGTCGAATTCTATCTTGCGTTGTGGAACGAGGCAGACCCAGGATAGAGTAAAAATCTTCAAGTCTTTTTGGCATTACGCGCTCACAAATATTTATCCTAGCAGCTGGGCAAGAATTACGCTGATATTATCGGGGCCGCCCGCGTTATTTGCAGCAGCTACCAAGTCCTGACAGGCGCGCTGGATATTAGGCGCGCTATAAACGATGCGGCGCATTTCTTCATCGGATACCAGACCCCATAGTCCATCGCTGCATAACAAAAGATAACCACCTATTGGGAATGGCTTGGTAGTAACATCAGCTTCGAGGGTCTCTCCCTGCCCAACGGCGCGGTAGAGCACGTTACGTTGGGGATGAACCGCTGCTTCTGCGGCAGTTATTTGCCCGAGCTCCTCCAAACGTTTTACAAGTGAATGATCCCGGGTAATAGGCTCCATACGCTGTTCGTTATACAGCAGATAACCACGACTGTCGCCTACCTGTGCAATAGTTAATTGCTGACCGAGAGCGAGCCCAGCTGTAACAGTTGTACCCGAACCAGGAGCTGCCTTCAAAACGGCATGCTGTGCTTCCATCACTGCGGATTGAAGGATCTCTTGCAGAGAATCTTCAATTGGCTGGGAAGGCAGACTAAATAACGAATCTTGAAATTTCTTCATTACGTAGCCCGAAATAATATGGATGGCTGTATTACTGGCGACCTCACCAAACTGATGTCCACCCATGCCATCCGCTATGATGAAAAGGCCAAAAGGTAGGTTACTGCTGTTACCAGCGATCGAGGTTGTCAGCGTGAACAAACAGTCTTCGTTCAGTTCACGCTGGTGCCCGACTGATTGCCCGCTTGCTACCAAAAATTGCATTGGTTCATAATGGTTTTGTGTCAGGGCTTTGATTGATTGTATTTGAACTGTTGAAAGTGGGGCTGTTATTGCATTGTCAACCGCACGCTTTATTTCTTTTTTAGGAAATAATTTTTTGATAAAATCCAACATGAGCCATCTCCTTATCAAGCAGTTGCAGGGTTACGCCATAAGTGCATAAATAAAATGATCTGTTGAACCAAAATATAGAAAGTCATCGTATGCACAGGGTGTGCCAGTAATGGGGCCCTTGGATTCAAACTTCCAACGTAAACGTCCGGTGCGACTTTCAAGGCAGTACAGGTAATTATCTACGGACCCAACGTAAACAGCGTCTTTGTAAATGATCGGTGAACCGTTTACCTGATTTTCAGTTTTGAAGCGCCACATTTCTTTGGCGCTGTGGGCATCTACAGCGTAAATGTTGCCATCAGATGAACCGGTAAATACGATTGTATTCGAAACGTATGGTGATACGATAGATGCTTTTTCCATACGGAAACGCCAGAGCATCCAACCCGATTTTGCATCTAATGCGTACAGATAATTATCCATCGAGTTGAAGAATACAACGTTATCCTGCACCCAGGGCGAGGATGTGATGGCGCGCTTCGCTTTGAAGCGCCATTTTGTCTCTCCGCGAAAATTAACACACAATAGTTCGCCGCCCTCGCTTCCAAAATAGATCAAGTCATCCACTATGAAGGGTGTAGATCGCACTTCATCGCCCACTTCGCAACGCCAGGCTAGCCGCCCAGAAGCCTGGTTAATGGCATGAATATATTTATCATCCGAGCCGATAAATATATGTCCACCAGCGATACGCCCCGACGAGCGAATTCGACCGTCAGTCTGGTAAAGCCAGGTCATTTTTCCAGTACGCGAGTTTACGGCATGCACATATTTATCTTCAGATCCAAAAATAATATTGTCCTCAAATGAGGCCGGTCGGCTGACGACGCCGCCATTGGTTGCGTATTTCCATTGAAATTCGCCATTGGCTGCATCGAGCGCATATAGATTATTGTCATAGCACCCGGTGTAAAGCAGGCCGTCCAGGTAAAGCGGCGTGCCGCGAATTTCATCTTCACATTGAAAGGCCCAGACTGGCTTGATGCCTCCAGCATTAACTGCTGTGCCGTTAGTTGTTGGCTGGTTGGCAGCGATGCGGTTGAGCAGGCCGGTCTTGCGCCCGGCGCTGATGAGGCTCTGCTTAAAATCGTCGACTGATTTAAAACGATCCTCTACGTTATATTGCAAGGCCGTACTAATGACGGTTTCAATTTCGACAGAAACATTGGGGTTAATCTTGCGAATGGGCCGCTCGCTAAATGTAAATGGCGGTTCAAGCCGCGGGTCTCGGCGGGATAGTATGTGATGAAGCGTGGCCCCCAGTGAATAAACATCTGCCTGGACGCTGGCTTCTCCTCGGTATTGTTCAGGGGGAGAATAGCCTTCGGTCCCAATCATCGTACCTTTTTGACCAGTCTGGAAGGATTTGGCGATGCCAAAATCCACCAGAATGATGTGATTGTATTGGTTCACCATCACATTGGATGGTTTCATATCGCGGAATATGATCGGGTCTGGTTTGTGATTATGCAGGAAGCTAAGTACATCGCAAAGTTGAATGGCCCAATCCAGTACTTGTTCATCGGAAATGAAGCCCTCTGTCTGGTTCAAGATAACTTCCAGATCATGGCCGTTGATGAATTCCAGCGCCAGGTATGAACGATTTTCCAGGGTGAAATAATCATAGATACGTGGAATGGATGGATGGCTGAGTGTGGCCAGAATATTGGCTTCCCGCTCAAAATTCTGAACAATAGTTTGCCGCACCATTGGGTCGGGGGACTGGTTGACCATTTCTTTTACTGCGACCAGCTTGACGACATTGGGAAAATGCAAATCACGGGCCCTGTAGACCGAGCCCATTCCGCCGATGCCAATTACATCCTGAATCAAATACCGATTGACGAGATTCGTTCCAGGACTAAGCTGGGCGGATGTCGCCAGCTGGTTTCCGGATTCAGGTTGTTGGTTAAATTGCTGAGTTTCCATACCCTACCAAGAATAAATTCACATAGATTCGATAATAAAACTGATAGCAAATTATAGCCCAAATTGGTTCGATTTACGATCTGCCCTGGCACGCCGAACTATTCTTTTTGCCCCTTGCGCACACTCTCGTTTTGGGGCAAAATTCACTTTATGCGGTCATCCTTTTAATGAAAACCCTTGCGCTAAGTGATGAGGCTATCGAGCGGCTTTACAACGTCAGGGTACGCGAGACCTATCCTGATGTGCGCATGCTTTTTGGTTGTGGTGATTTGCCCTATGAGTATCTTGAATTCCTGGTCACGGTATTCAACGTGCCGCTGTTCTATGTTCCTGGCAATCACGATCCGAAATACGCAGACCATTCCCGTTCCCATGTCGAAGGGGGGATAAACCTGGATGGCAAAGTAAGGCTGATCAATGGTTTGGGCATTGCTGGTTTAGGTGGTAGCATAAAGTATAACCCAGGCGGCCCCAATCAATATACACAGCACGAAATGTATTTGCGCGCTTACCAATTGCTGCCGAAAATATTGCTTAACAGCTTTCGGCGCCAGCGTCATCTGGACATTTTGCTCACACATTCTCCGCCTTACGGCATTCATGACGATGATGATCCTGCGCATCAAGGATTGCGAGCGTTGAATCTCGTCCTACAAGTGGCCAAACCACGCTTTATGTTGCATGGTCACACCATTTTTTATCAGCATAATATCAAAAGTCATATCACAAATTACCACCAGACACAGGTAATCAATATCTATCCCTTCCGCTTATTGGAAGTGAACGTATAGCTCAGTTTCTGAGCAAGATCAGCCTTTAACCAAGCGGGCTTGATCTGTCTCCATCACCCAATCTACTAACCTGCCACAAAAATAGGATGTTACTCAATGACCAATCGCCATCCCCTATCTGGAATCTATGCAGCTGCTCTAACGCCTTTGAAGCAGGATTTTTCCATCGATCTGGATGCAATTAATCCATTTTTGCATTTTCTCGCTGCCCAGGAATGCCACGGCGCATTATTGTTTGGCACCACAGGCGAAGGCCCCTCACTAAGCCCTGTGGAGCGCGAAACCATCTTGCGCGCTGCGCGTGAAGTCCGTATTACCTTTCCTGAATTCCGTTTGCTGGCTGGTACGGGCACGCCTAGCCTCGATGAAACTGTGGATCTGACTCGCATGGCTTTTGACCAGGGCTGTGAAGGGGTTGTTGTCTTGCCGCCTTACTACTACCGCAAGGTAAGTGATGATGGGTTGTTTGCCTGGTTCCAGCAAGTCATTCAGCGTGCTGTGCCTCAGGATGGTTACCTGCTTGGTTATCATATTCCTGGGCAATCCGGGGTGCCGCTCTCCCTCGACTTAATCGCGCGCCTTAAAGATGTTTTTCCAGACCAATTTGCTGGCATTAAAGATTCATCCGGCGATCCGGAATATTCAGTCGCCCTTGGCGGGCGATTTGGTCCCGACCTGCTTGTGCTCAGCGGCAACGATGGCCTGCTTTTGCATGCGTTGGAATATAACGCGGGCGGCGCTATTACCGCAATGTCTAACCTCTACTCACCTCTGCTGCGACAAGTTTGGGATATTTTTATACAGGGTGGTGATGCCATTGAAGCCCAAGAACAACTTAATATCCGCCGCTATATCCTGGATCGCTATCAGCCCTTTCCACCCATTTTAAAAGCCTTACTTGCCCAGTTGCATGGTTTTGAATACTGGAGCGTTCGTCCTCCGCTGCTGTCAGTTTCTGCCAGGATCGAAGAGACCTGTCTGCAGGAACTCCGCGAATGTGATGAATCGGAACAAAGTTAATACGGCGACAATTTTATTTTAAGCAAATCCGGTCAGCTGGACGAAAACGGGGCTATGTTGTTTGGTGTCTTTCCAATTCGATTTCATCCAAGCTTATTCAGTCCCCAAGTACTACTCCTGGAAGACTATTGACGAACACAGAAGAAAAAATGTAAACTGATTTAGCGGTACATTGAGAAAAGGATTGCAGATGAAAGATCAGACGACGATCTCAGAGAACGAACAAATTCTGAGGCAACGACTTGCCCAGCGTGAAGCCGAATTATTGATTATCAACAGCGTGCAGAAGGGACTGGCCGAGAAGCTGAATGTTCAGGCGATCTATGATTTGGTTGGCGACCAGATTCGTGATATTTTTAATGCGCAGGTGGTGATGATCTCACCTTATGACCATCAAACAGATACGATTGATCACCGTTATGCTATTGAGCGCGGCCAAAGGGTCTACTCTCCTGGACCACATCTGCCGGGGGGCTTCCGGTCCAAAATTATCCGTACAGGCCAGCCCATATTGGTCAATACCAACGTCTCAGAGGAAGCTGCGCGCCTGGGTCAACCGACCCTTCCCGGAACAATGACCCCAAAATCCTGGCTTGGCGTGCCCATGATTGTTCGTGGGCAAATCACTGGCATTCTGAGCCTGCAAAATGTCGATCAGGAAAACGCTTTTAGCGAGTCCGATGTTCGTCTGTTGCAAACACTTGCGGGATCGTTGAGTGTGGCGCTCGAAAATGCGCGCTTGTGGGAACAGGAGATGCTTTTCCGAAAGGGGCTGGAACGCGAATTTGAGATTGGCCGCGAAATTCAAGCCGGTTTTCTGCCGGAGAGATTGCCACAGCCTGAAGGGTGGGAAATCGCCGCTTCGTTAAGGTCGGCGCGCGAAGTTGCCGGTGATTTTTATGACGTGTTCGAACTTTCAGATGGAACCATTGGCACGGTGATCGCTGATGTTTGTGATAAAGGTCTGGGCGCGGCTCTGTTCATGACGTTGTTTCGCAGCCTGCTGCGCGCCATATCGAATATTGATTTTTTCACGCGGGCAGATTCGGAACACATGGATACCCCGGCTGTTCGGCTCAAAAACGCAATATCATTGACGAATAATTACATTGTTGAAACACATGGTGATACAGGGATGTTCGCTACAATATTTTTTGGAATCCTTGATGTAAAAAGTGGATTATTAACTTACATCAATGGTGGTCACTTGCCGCCCTTGTTGATCGACAAAAGCGGGGTCAAGGAGTCTCTTCAAACTTCAGGCCCGGCTGTGGGAGCGGTCAATGATACGGATTACTTGGTTCAGCAGGTAATGTTTGCAGAGGGTGACACATTGTTTGCTTACACCGATGGGTTGACTGATACAGTCAGCCCATCGGGTGAATTACTCAATGTGAATGAATTTGTCCCCTCGCTGGGAGCAGGACAGCCGCTGCATATTTTGTTGGATCAATTTCAAGAACGGATTGTGGCTCTTGCCGCCGGTTCAAAACAATTTGACGATATCACCATGCTGGCTGTCAGACGTAACAATTATCACCCACATAGCCTGTAAAAAAGCGGATCAGGCCAGTACAAGTGTTCAGGGTGCGATCTTCAAAGCAACATCCACGTTTTTTGTATCAATTTCTCGCCAAACGCGCAATAGTTCTGCCACGCTCCAGGCCTGTGCAATGCAGCCCCGAGGGGTGAAGGGCGCATCACCGTCAAAAATCTCGCTTATGCTTCCAATCCCACGCACGGTGAGGTGGTCAAGAAAAGGTTCTAACAACGAACGCGCTGCCTGCCCATCCTGGTATACCCGAAAATGGGCACTTACGAAGGGCCCAATCAGCCAACCCCAAACAGTACCCTGGTGATAGGCGATATCTTGCTGATGAGTATCTTCGCTGTAATAGCCGATATAACCAGGTTCATCCGGCGCGAGGCTGCGCAATCCCAAAGGTGTCAGGAGTTTTCGAAAGCATATATCCACGACGGCTTTCTGTTGCTCTTCACTCAATGGACTGTAAGGCAAGGAAACAGCCAGCAATTGAGTGGGCCGCAAGGCAGGGTCATCACCGCTTGGAGTGTCAAGCACATCAAAACAATACCCCAACTCTTCATTCCAGAAACGAGAAAAACTGGTGAGTACTTGTTCAGCCAGCGCATCAAAACGCTCAGATGGCTGGTCCAGAATGTGCGCGAATGTCGCCATGCTGCGCAAGGCGTTATACCAGAGGGCATTGATTTCAACCGGTTTTCCCGTGCGCGGTGTTATGCCCTGGTCGCCAGATTTGGCATCCATCCAAGTCAATGGCATGCCTGGTTCGCCAGCATACAACAGCCCGTCCAACGCGTCGACTTGAATATGATATCGAGTACCTTTTTCGTGCCAATCGATTATTTCTGTTAGCACCGGAAATAACTCGCGTAACAAATCGATGTCGTTGGTTTCTTTGAAGTAGGCGCGGATTGCTTCAAAATACCAGAGAGTCACATCAGCTGCTTTATATTCGGGCAACCCGTCTGCTTCGGGGAACTGACTGGGAAGCATGCCCTCGCTTAAATACCCTGAAAATGATTTCAGAATGCTGCGCGCTTCGTTGTGCCGGCCTGTGGCCAGTAAAAGCCCAGGCAGGCTTATTAAAGTATCACGGCCCCAATCTCGAAGCCAGTGATACCCTGCAATAATGGAATACCCATCTATTGTACCGGGCGTGCCGCGTTTAACGATGAACTGGTCGGCAGCAAGGACAAGCTGGACAGGTAGTTCTGGTGCCAGTGCGATCACTTTTTCTTCATACGCGTGCCGCTCTGCCAGGGCAGATGCGCCATCCAGATTAGGCGATTCTTCTGTGCTTATGATAAAAGTCACAGTTGCGCCGGGTGTAAGCGTTACCCGGAACTCTCCGATGTTCAGATGGTCTTCCATGACAGCAGAACCGTGATATGGTTCCATGTTCAGAGAGAAATTTCGATACCAGTGGTGTTCTTGATTGATCACTGCCTGATCACTCAGCACGCTGAATGGCACTGCATCTTCAAATGCGCCAACGCGTAGGCCCTGCGGGACGCGTTTAATTTGCATCTGCCAATCACCCGCGTGTGTTTCACTACGAAAATCCCGGTAATTGACCATTGCCCGCGCGATCAGTGTTAGCGGAGACGTGGCGCGACGTAAGTGATAGAACACATAGGTCGTGTTTGCGCCCGGCTGCATCCAGATGCTTTTTTCCAACCTGGCACCGCCAAATGAAAAAGTCCAAACGGGGGTCGTACCGTCTAAGCGGAAACTTTCAATATGACGGTAGCCATGCGGTTCCACCAAGATATCTGCCCAGCGGTTGGTAAAAATGGGATAAACCCGACCGTCATATTCA
Organism: uncultured Anaerolinea sp.; assembly: GCA_964536185.1. GTDB lineage: Bacteria > Chloroflexota > Anaerolineae > Anaerolineales > Villigracilaceae > UBA5195. Next base: position 19,659 of record CAZHWV010000042.1, read on the forward strand.
ACCGTATCATCTAGTTTGCTCACTAGCAGGGTGCGCCCCAATGGTGGTTGGAGTGCAGCCACCAGCAAACCGTGATAACGGCGTGTCAACAAGTTGGCAACCGTGCCGGAAGCATAACCACCGATTCCGTTCGTAACCAACCATTCCATAGACTCTGAAGTGGATAGTTCGCCACAAATGCCACGACCAAAATAAATTGATTTCATGTGAATTCATCCCTTGGTGGTACATGACTTGCAAATGAAAGAACATATTGTAAGTCTTGATCTGAACAGAAAAAATATTGTCAAGTATCTTACAGATAAGACATTTATATTTTACACCTTCGTTCAATCTGGGGGAAAGGTTGAACCTGGAATTGCTTCCTTATCTCCATTACAGAAGTTCGCAGTATTGCATGGGTCTGATCTATGCACAACATGCCCGAACTTGGGTACAGGAAAACCTCGCTCTCACTGATACAATTGTGCCATGAATATTTTGCCTGTGAAAAAACTCGTGCTTTATGAAGATGGTGACATTCTCATCGTCAATAAACCCGCAAATCTGCCTGTACTGCCGGATGGTTGGGAACGGGACGCGCCTTATCTGGTCCAATTGCTATTGGATAAATATCCTGAGCTTATGATCGCCCACCGATTGGATAAAGTTACCAGCGGCGTGATCGTTTTTGCCCGTACGGCTGAAGCGCACCGTACCCTGAATATGCAGTTCGAACGGCATACGACCCAAAAAGTATATCATGCCATTAGCGTTGGGTTGCCGAAGTGGGATGAGCACACTGCCAAACATAAACTGCGCATTAATGTGGGCCATAGTCATCGCACGGTGGTAGATAACGGCCAGGGAAAACCAGCTGAGACAAAATTCAAGGTACTGAAACGCTTCTCGAGATATACGTTATTAGAAGCTATTCCCGCGACAGGGAGGACACACCAGATACGAGTCCATGCCTTTGCATTGGGAATTCCACTGTTGGGTGACAGCCTGTACAGCGCCCCGCAAACGGATCTGATCGACCGCCCGGCGCTGCATTCCCAATCGCTAACTTTCAACCACCCGGTGAGCGGTGAACTTTTGACTTTCACGGCTCCGTATCCTCCTGACTTGACAGAAGTGCTCGAGAAATTACAGCGATCCACTAAGTGATCTAACCAAAAACATAATTTCCTGTTTTCAACATGGCTGTGAGTTCGTCCGAAACGTAGCAATGTGGGAAAATCCAGTCAAGAATCAGTAGAGCCGGTCATTGACCGGCTCTACTGATATCAGGTAATTTTGCGGGCTTCCATGTAGAAACGTTTTTCGTGCGCCTCGCCCATGGAAAAGGTTTTGCGTGGTAAGGCGCCGTCGAGTATGACGGTTTTGAAGAGGTCGGATTTGTGCATGCCTGGCAGGTAAAAACCGACATTGCCGGGTTGGCTGCCTAACTGCGCGGTCACATTTGCGCCGTGGACATAGTCGATTTTTTCAGCCCCACCTGTTTTCAGGAAGGGATCGAGGCAGGTTTGCAGCGTGCCAACCGGTAGGTTGGATTGTGGCTTATCAATTTCAATGACGCCGAAGGCCTGGCCGCCACCAATGATGCCAATGGCTTGGCCTGGGCCGTGGGCGGAATCTACCCGTTTGACCAATTCGTCCATGCTGGCAGCAGGAGTATAGTAAAAATTATTTCCGAAATGCGCCCGCATGGCAGCCAGGATGTCTTCTTTCAGGCCGAAAAGTACTCGGTGAATTGGCTCAAATTCGAGGGCTTCATCGTGAACATTTTCAATTTCAACCAGAGCATAACGAGCGGGATGTTGCATGCCAACTGTGATTTTGATCTTTTCCCAGATGGCTTTGGCGGTAGCCAGAGAATGGTTGCCATCGCCCATGGCGAACAGTAGCACGGGCTGATCCTTGACGCCGTATTTTTCAGAGAAGATCTCTTTTTGGGCGAGACCGCGCAAGGCTGTGATCACCCCGCTCTCAAGTTCATCGTTGACCTGGTAACCCGTCAGGTGACCGCTCCCAAGCATCAGGTCAAAGTCATAGAGTTTTTCCATTTTGGTTTTGACTGCTTGTAGCGGTTCGATAACCGTGCGTTGGGCGTCGTCGATTAGCACCAGGATGTGTGGGAATTCCAGGGCGGCGCCCTCGCGAATCTTCATGCGAGGAGGCAGGCGCTCAATGATCGTTCCCTCTGTGGCACGGATCAGGCTTGAAGAGTTTTTGGAGAAATCATAATGCTCCAGGTCGAGCGCCAGCATGAGACCTTTACGGGTACGCCCATCTACGCTGCGTTCGACATAGATCAGACCTTCACGGGGCTCCAAAATATGAGTATCTGGCGTGAGTGCAGCGCGCATCGCAGCTTGGATTTTTTGAATGCGCTCAGGCTCATCTGCCGCTTCAAGGTAGACTTCCGGGAGAGTCAGGTGTAGTGTTGATGGACTGTCAGAAACGATCTGTTCCACTTTCTGCCAGTACTCTGGCTGAGAGGTGAACTGGTCGCAGGCAATCACGGCCCACTTGTTCAGATCCGTACCTGCTTTGGGTAGGTAAATCTGGGGGATCTGTACACCGATATCGTCAAAGCTTTTCATAGGTTCTCCATAAAGTTGATGGGGCGAGTTGCCTACACCTGTCTCTGTGTTTTCTGGGGCGCAAGTACCAGCGAAGGTCGCCCTCTTGCAGTATCATTTTCCGCTTTTGGCAAAGGCGATCAGCTTTTCGGCCACTTCGGCACCGACGCGACCCTGGGCTTCCTTGGTTGCTGCGCCAATATGCGGCGAGCCGATCACGTTTGGCAATTTGACCAGTTTCCAGTCTGTGGGTGGTTCCTCAGAAAAGACATCCAGTGCTGCCCCAGCCACTTTTCCGCTGGTGAGTGCATCGTAGAGTGCATTCTCATCAATGATGCCACCCCGTCCGCAGTTAATGATGCGCACGCCATTTTTCACCTTATCAAGCTGGGCTTTGCCGATCATCCCGGCTGATTCTTTGGTCTTGGGCAGATGCAGGCTGATGTAATCGGCTTGTTCAAGCAATTCATCCAGGTTTGTGACCATCTTGACCCCATCCACGGTTTTGACGTAAGGATCATAAGCGATAACAGTCATACCCAGTGCAGCCGCGCGGGAGGCAACAGCCTTACCGATGTTACCCACGCCGATCAGCCCCAGGGTCTTGCCGCCGATTTCATCCCCTTCAAAAGCTTTCTTTTCCCATTTTTCGGCTTTCATGGTAGACGTTGCTTGGTGGATGGAACGCGCCAGTGCAAACATGTACCCCAGGGTTAGCTCGGCAACAGAAGCAGAACTGGCCAGAGGCGTATTCATCACAGCAATACCCTTGGATTTGGCAAATTCAACGTCGATTGTATCCAGGCCGACTCCGCCACGCACAATCACTTTCAAATTTGGGCAAACCTCCAATAATGCCTGGCGGACCTTGGTACGGCTGCGTACGACCATACCATCATAGGCAGGCAGGATGCTGGGAAGCTGTTCAGGTGTGATATCGTCGCGAATATCGACAGTCAGGCCGGCGGCGCGCATTTGTTCGATGGCTTCGGCTTCGGTTTTGTCACAAACTAAGATTTTCATTGGATTCTCCTATAGATCGTTGGATGTTCAAAAATAAGGGCTTTCAGCAATGTTATTAGCGTCCCGCAAGGTCTAAGCCGCAAAGCAAGTCATTATTCTCTTGGCCTATTTATGCGAATACTTCTTCGAAAAGCGCAAAGCAGGCGGGAAGGAAGCAGGTGTTTCTGTCAGGATGAGATTGTACCAATCGGGTAGGGCAGTGTCAACCGACATAGATCACACTTATATCGTGCCTATTGTGATAATTACCACTAGATAATCCGTAAAGGACATGATAAAAATGAGCTGGTTCGACGTGCGTGATGCAAAACTACCTTGCAAGGGTATAATGTATTGGTTTTACGATCATATAGATTTCTATAAGGAGTAAGGATAAATGACTGAGATTAACCGCGCGCATAATTTCAATGCCGGCCCGTCCATATTACCGTTACCGGTACTGGAACAGGCTCAGAAAGAGTTGATCGACTTTAAAGGCACTGGCATGTCGGTGATGGAAATCAGCCACCGCTCGAAGGAATTTGAGGCCGTGCTCGGCGAAGCGGAACAGGACCTGCGTTCCTTGATGGGCATTCCAGCCAACTACAAAGTACTCTTTTTGCAAGGTGGCGCCACCTTGCAATTTGCCATGATTCCGATGAATCTGCGGCCTGCGGGTGTATCAGCGGATTACATCGTGACCGGTTCATGGAGCAAAAGCGCGCTGAAAGAAGCCCAAAAACTGGGGACTACCAAAAGCGCATTTAGCGCTGAAGCGGATAATTTTAAGCACCTTCCCAAGCAGGATGAGCTTAAACTTGATCCCCAGGCTGCCTACCTGTATTTCACGTCTAATGAGACCATCCACGGGGTGGAATTCAAAAGCGAACCGGTTGCGCCGGCTGGTGTGCCCCTTTTCGTTGATACATCATCCGATTTCATCAGCCGTCCCATCGATGTCTCCAAATATGGTCTGATCTACGCCGGAGCGCAGAAGAACGCTGGCCCTTCGGGTGTGGTTGTCACCATTGTTCGTGAAGACTTGCTTGAACGTGTTCCCGCCAATCTACCAGCCATGCTTGATTATAAAGTCCAGGTGGCTGGTGGCTCTATGCATAATACCCCGCCTTGTTTTGCAATCTACATGGTTGGTCTGGTCTTCAAATGGGCGCTCAGCCTGGGTGGATTACCAGAAATTCAGCGGCGCAACGAAGCCAAAGCTAGCCTGGTGTATAAAGCGATTGACGAGAGCGGCGGCTTCTATAAAGGCCATGCTGAATCCGAAAGTCGTTCGAACATGAATATCACCTTCCGACTGCCGAACGAAGAACTCGAGAATACCTTTGCATCGGAAGCCAAAAAACAAAACATGATTGGCCTCAAAGGCCATCGCTCGGTCGGTGGGCTGCGCGCTTCGCTCTATAATGCCTTGCCGCTCGAATCTGCTGAAGCTCTGGTTAGCTTCATGAAGGAATTCCAGCGCAAGAATATCTGATCCTGGCGCAGCAATTGAAACCTGATCAAAACCCGGTTTTGTCTTGAAACCGGGTTTTGATATAATAGCAATATGTCAGACGACCTTGAATTATTCTTTCCCGAGCTGAACTCCGCTGAAGCTGGCAACATTCCTGTCCCGCCAGACGAAATGCGCTTCAAGGATGTAAAAGTAGAGTCTGTTTTGGACAATGGCCCTGTGCGCATGCGTGTCTACGTGGAAACGACTGCTTTCCAGCAGCGCCCATATATGGAAGTAATCCTCTACAATAGCCTTGGTGTGGAAATCGGATCAGTCAGCGTCATTGAACCGATGCAGCGCAAAAATGTATTTACGATGCACCTGCGCGGCGAACAGCAGAGCGGGAAATTTTGCCTGCAGGCCCGCCTGTATTACCCTGAAAAACCCGATTCTGATAAGCGCAAAATTGAGTTTGAAATTTAAATTGTTGCAAATAAGTATCCATCCCTTGCGTATTACGATCACCCGTAATGCTTGTTGTGTTTTAATAAGCGCGATCTGGCTATTGGGAAGTTCCTGCGCAAGCAATTCTCAAGCCATGCCATTAGCGACCGTCTCCTCTGAAAACATCGATCCCACCCAAACCCAGGCCCCTACAGCGACAATGCTTGTCACTGCCACGCAGTCTGCGTCGCCTACTCCTGTGCCGCCATCGATTTGCTCTCCATTGGCAATCCAACCTCTGGATAAACTTAGTAAGATCATTACCCAGCCTTTTATTATGCCGCGTGTGATGGATGATGGCGCCTATGCAGATGACGGACATCAAGGTCTTGATCTGGGTTTCATGAAGCGCGGCAAGCAAAAATTCACTGGCACTCCAGTTTTAGCCGCGACTGAAGGGAAAATCGCGGCTATTATCTACAATCGGCCGCCCTATGGCAACATGATTATGATCGAAACACCATTTGACCAAATCCCGGAAAAAATAATTGCCAACCACAGTATTCAGGATGGAGATTCACTATATTCCATGTACGCGCATTTACAAAATCTTCAACCGCTCAAAATTGGCCAGTTAGTTAAATGCGGGCAATGGTTGGCCGAAGCCGGTTTGACGGGTTGGACTAGCGGCCCTCACTTACATTTTGAGACACGTTGGGGGCCAGCGCATGCGATTTTCCCAGTGATGAGTTATTATCTGGCTGATACGACGCCAGATGAAATGAAAAATTATACACTCTGGCGTATGAGTGGTACTTTTCAGCTATTCAACCCGCTGGAACTGCTGACTCCTTGATGAATATTGCTAAATTGCCCTCTGATTGCAAATACCTTACAACGCTGTAAAGGGTGCCCTACGTTGTTCCAATAAGGGACAGGGTACAATTAGCCTCAATGAATCGTCCCCCCTTCTTGCTGACCATTATACTAATAATGCTTACGCTGCTCAGCGCCTGCGTAAAACCATTCGAAGCGCCCACGCCCAGTCCGGAAGCGACGAATACAATTACACTGACCCCCTCGCCCTCGGCTACTGTTAGCAGGACGCCAACCAAAACACCCACGCCTCTACCTGGTGATATGACACAAACATTCATCCTGTCGATGGATGACAACGGTTATAGTCATCTGTTTGCGTACGCGCCATTAAAAATGGCCCCTGTCCGCCTGACCAATGGTTTATGGGATGATGTAACCCCAGCTATCAATAACGATGGCGATAAAGTGATATTTGCATCCAATCGCAATGCCTATTGGGATCTTTATATACTCAATTTAATCGATGGCCAGATCACACGCATGACAGATACGCCAGAATTTGATGGCAACCCGGCCTGGTCTCCGGATGGTCAGTGGATCACGTATGAAACGATGATGGGTGACCAGATGGAGATCAATATATTATCCACAGTTGATCCAGGGCAAATTATCCAGTTAACCAATGACCCGTCTTTTGACCAGGACCCAGTCTGGTCTCCACTTGGGCGAGAGGTAGCCTTCGTCTCCAATCGCAGCGGCGATAATGAAATCTGGATAGCCAATTTGGACAAACCAGATGAAGGCCGCTTTGTCAACGTTAGCCAGGCTCCTGCAAGCGCTGATATTCGCCCAGCCTGGTCGTTTGACGGCAGTAAACTGGCTTGGGCTGTGCGCACCAACGCTCAACCAGATGCAATCTATTTATGGGATAGCAACCAACCCGAACAACCCCCGCGCCGAGCTGGGTCGGGCGATTGGCCAGCCTGGAGCGCCTCGGGTAACGAGATTGCTACCCGGCTGGTAAGTCCCAACCAGGATTACCTGGTGGCATATTCACTGGATGGTACCCTTAGCTTGCCTCCAGTGCCGATTAAGGGTATTCGCGGAATGGATTGGCACCTTGAGCGCGTTACTGGCCTGCCAAATGTATTTTATAAACAGGCATTACTGACACCTACGCTCCTTTGGCAGAGGCAAGTTCAACTTGTTGATGATATTCCCGGGCAACGGGTCTCGATTATTAAATTGCTGGATGTCGACGCTCCGCATCCCTACTTGCACGATGCTGTCAACGAATCCTTTCTAGCCTTGCGCCAGCGCATTATTGCTGAAACCGGTTGGGATGTTCTCGCCAGTCTTGAAAACGCATACACACCACTTACCTCAGCGCTAGATCCTGGAAAAGGTCAGGATTGGCTTTTCACTGGCCGAGCTTTTGCCATCAACCCACTCACCCTCAACGCTGGTTGGATGGTGGTTGTACGTGAAGAGATCGACGGGAGAACTTATTGGCGCATCTTCCTGCGTACTGTTGCCCAGGATGGCTCGCAAGGTGAACCCATGCGAGTACTTCCCTGGGATCTGAGTTCGCGTTACAACCTGGACCCGTCAACATACGACCAGGGCGGCACTTATGCCAGTTCAATTCCCACAGGCTTCTGGGTTGACCTGACCGCTACAGCCCAAAAATTTGGCTGGGAACGTATTCCGGCGTTTGATAATTGGCGATCTTATTTTAAAGGTACCCAATTCAATGAATTCATCCTGAGTGATGGTCTGGATTGGCGGGCTGCTATGCTGGAGCTCTACCCGGGAGATATATTTGTCACCCCCACGGTTATTATTCCACCCACCCGAACACCTACCGCAACTCCAAAGGGCTACCGTTTTAAAACGGCAACCCCCACCGTCACATCTACCCCCACAATGCGCCCCACTTTTACCACTGAGCCATGAAGTATAAGAGCCTGGCGATTTTATTGGGAACAGTATGGGCACTGGTGGCTTGCGGATCAAACGATATGCCTGTTACACCAAGTATGGATGCGACCCAGCAGCTTATTCAACCAACAATCTCATCCAACATTTACCCAACAAAGGCTATTTCGGCAGGACCTACAGCAGGGTGCCCCAATCCCGACTGCATATATACCCGCCCTACGCCTGGGCAAACCACGACTTTAAGGCTGAGTCTGCCAACTCCGGGAGATGAGCCGGTTTCTGGCTGGCGACCGCCGCAATATCCTGTGCCCTTGGCTTTGGGGGAATTTGATCACTTTTACTTTGCCCGTCCTATCGCTGCTGATGTGATCAATTGGCCGGTCGCAGATTATCGCTATGGCGGTACACTGCTGACTCCAGGGATTACTCATACCGGGGTGGATGTCCCTTCCCAAGCTGGTACTCCCGTCCTGGCCGCTGGCCCAGGGATCATCACTTGGGCCGGGTGGGGGCTGTTTAGCAGTGCGCCAGATAACATTAAAGATCCTTACGGGATGGCTGTTGCCATTCGCCATAATTTCGGATATCAAGGACAGCCGCTGTATACCATCTATGCCCATCTACGCGCTGTGGATGTAGCCGTAGGTCAATGGGTGGAGACAGGCACCCAAATAGGTGAGGTTGGTGATACCGGCTACACTACCGGTCCGCACCTGCATTTTGAGCTGCGCCTGGGAAAAGATACCTACTATTACACGCGTAACCCTGAACTCTGGATCGCACCGCCGCAGGGCTGGGGTGTATTGGCCGGGCGCGTATTGGAATCCAATCGCGAGCCCGCTCACAGCCTTCCGATAAATATCCGTTCGTTGGAGACCAACCATGAATGGATTGTCAACACGTATGGCCCAGAAGCTGTCAACCCGGATGATTACTATTCTGAAAATATGGTTATCAGTGATTTGCCTGCCGGGCGCTATGAAGTTAAAGTTACCTTTTCAGAGACGGTGACGGATAAGATCGAAGTTACTGTCAGACCGGGCCGCGTGACTTATTTCGTTTACCGCGCGACTTTTGGTTTCACCAGCACAGCTTTACCGCCTGCGATAACCCCAACCCCGGCAGCGACCCCCTGACCAGCCCTCCCTATTTATTGGTAACGTAATACCCCATGGTTGCAGTAAAGCCTGTGCTTGTTGGACGATTTCAGACCCTGAAGTAAAGAAATATTTGCGTGAGTTTGAAAAGTGGGAAAAGTTGCAGACAAAATGATCACT
>CAZHWV010000043.1:0-7032 GCA_964536185.1 uncultured Anaerolinea sp.
GCTCGGCCTGGCTGCCGTTGACTTCAATACCGAGGCTGCCACCCGGGGGTGTAAACTTGATTGCATTGCTGAGCAAATTGGTCAGCATCTGCCGCAGGCGATGCGCATCCGCCTGGATAACAATGGAAGCCGGGTCGCAGCTGAAACTGGTTTCCAGTTTTTTTTGTTGGGTCTGGATGGCGACAGCCTGCAGGCTGGCCTCGCAGATCTGGTTTAGCTGGCATGGTCCGATGTTTAGCGACAACTGCCTGGCTTCGATCCTGGAAAAGTCGAGGATGTCATTGATCAGTTTGAGTAAGAGTTTTCCACTGGCAACGATATGTTTCAAAGCCGTCATCTGCTTTTCGCTTAAGGGGCCATAGGTTTGCAGCTGCATTACCTCCGAAAGCCCGAGGATACCGGTCAGGGGTGTGCGCAGCTCGTGGTTTATGCTGGCCAGGAACTCATCCTTCACGTGGGCTGCTTTTTCGAGGGCCAGGTTGGCTGCCTGCAGATCAGCCGTGCGTTCCAGCACGCGCTGTTCCAACAGGTCATGCTCTTCGCGCAGGGCAAGCTCGGCTTTCTTGCGGTCTGTGACGACTGCGCCCATAAACAAGCCGACAATACAATTGATAATCATCAACAGTTGCAGCTCGCTCAATTGGGTGAGGTCGAATTGAAAAAACAGGAGCGCTAAGACCACCCCGAAATTCAAGGCCACGATTGCCGCGGTGATGCTCTTGAAGCCGTGTTGCAAAGCAATCCAGGTCAGGGGCAAGGAAATTAGAAATAAGGGGCGAAACTCGTCGGGAACGGGCGCACCAAAGACCCAATAAAGAAACATGGCCAGGCTGGATATTTGCCCAATGACAGGGAGCGTTGGCCGCGGAAATGACCAGCGCGCGGGTAATTTAACCGGCTGTCCTTGCGCAAAGCTTTTCAGGCTGGGAATTACATAGATCAGTAGAAAGGGCGTCAGGCTCAAAACGCCGACAGTTTCCCCAATCCACCAATGGAACATAGCGCTGAGAAATTCGCCGCGGGGTATGTTGCCGCTCAGGGCTGAACTGGAAACGGTAAGGATGGCCAGAAACGCTGAAACCAATACGGCTGTAAAAACAAACCAGAGCACGTCTCGGAATTTCCCCAGTCGCCAATCGAAGCCAACTCGTTTGCGCAAGAACGCGGCGGCAAGGCCATAAATCCAGGAGATAACGAGTGCCCATAGAAATAGTAAATAGGGCGATTGAGGCATTCGATAAATTATTAAACTGCTGAAGAACAAGACTACTGTGACTGCGGGGGTGAAGCTTCCGCCGAAGGCCAGCAGCAGCGCGTAAGTCAGGCCAGCAGGCGGATACCAGGCGACAATCCCGCGCAGTTCTTCAAAATTACGAGAAATAAAATCGAGAACGATGAAAGCGAAAAGGTAAGCGACGACAATCAGCGCGGCGCGCGCTAATCTGCTTTTGTTACCGCGCAATTTTGCGTCCATAAGTGATGCAATGGGTTTTGCTTTCATACCAGTTGTCCGTCCCACTCAAGAATTTCTCGCCACCTGACACTTTTATCCTGGCCCAGACAATCCGGAAAAAAAACCCTTTAACCACAAAGCAACACGAAGAAACACAAAGTTATTTAAGCTTTTCTTTGTGCATCTTTGTGATCTTAGTGGTTAAATATTTTTGCTTTGCGAAGCAGTGCAAGGATCCAACTTTAAAGCAACTAAGGATGGTGAAAAAATAACTTACCTTTTACTACCTGAAACTTCAAAATAAATCCCATGGAAAAACGTATGTCCGTTACCTGTAAAAGGCAGATAGGACTCGGACGAGCGCGCAAAACGCGGATAGAGCATTCTTGAGGTCCCCGCGAAATTCCGCGCCATTTGTTCAAGTGGTGCCATTAAAACCAGGCTTGAGAACAGTAGGTGTATGTTAAAACCGGAATCTCTTTGCTAACGCTGCATAGCATCTTGCATGGAAATTCCGGCCATCATCAAGCCGATTTGTTCGACGGTGGCCTGGTCGCGCTCGACGATCCCGACGATCTGGCCCTCATACATGACTGCGATCCGGTCGGATAGGGTGCGAGTTTCGTCCAGATCCTCGGAGATCAACAGGATGGCCGTTCCAGCGGCGCGCTGCTCCAACAGGCGTTGGTGAATGTATTCGGTTGCGCCAATATCAACGCCGCGGGTCGGTTGGGCGGCGATCAGTACCTTGGGCCGCCGCGAAAGTTCGCGGGCCATGATCAGTTTTTGAATATTGCCCCCGGATAGATTTTTGATGGGCGTATCGATGCTCGGCGTTTTAACACTGTAGGCGTTGACTACTTCGCGGGTGCGCGCTGACATCTTGGCAAAGTCCAGGAAAATACCGTGGGTAAATTCGGGGGCGGAATGGTCACGCAGGAAGAGATTTTCCTGAACACTGAATTCGCGGATGGCGCCATCGCGCATGCGCTCTTCAGGAATATAGGCTTGCCCGGCAGCCATGCGTTTGAGCAAGGGGATGTGGGTGATATCCTCCCCATCCAGGTGAATGGCGCCAGAAGTAACCTTGCGCAGGCCGGATAGGCATTGGGCCAGTTCGCGCTGGCCATTGCCCGAAACGCCGGCAATGCCCACAATTTCACCAGCGCGGATCTCCAGGTCGATGCCGCGCAGCATCTCAGTGTTACGGTCACCAATTGCGCGCAGAGCTTCAATTTTTAAGCGCACCTCGCCGGCTTTGACGGCTTGCGCAGCCAGCGGGCGGACATCGCGCCCGACCATCATTTTTACCAGGTCATCACGGGTAATATCTTTTGTCAGGCAAGTGCCAATCATGGCGCCATCGCGCAGGACCGTGATGCGGTCGCTGATCGCCATGACCTCATGCAGCTTGTGCGAAATAAATACCAACCCGTGCCCTTCCTGGACCATGCGCTTGAGGGTCACAAACAGATCGTTCACTTCTTGCGGGGTGAGTACAGCCGTAGGCTCATCCAGGATGATAATACCCGCTCCGCGATAGAGGGCCTTAATGATCTCGACACGCTGCTGTTCACCGACCGAAAGCTGCCAGATATACGCTGACGGATCCACTTTGAGGCCATAGGACTGGCCAAGGTCCTTGATCCGTTTTGAAACCAAATCAAGGTCCAGTTGAGGCTCACGGGATGACTTGAGTCCCAGGGCAACATTCTCAGTGACCGTCAGGGTGGGCACGAGCATAAAATGCTGGTGGATCATACCAATGCCTGCTCGGATTGCGTCGGCGGGGGAGCGGAAGCTGCACGGCTTGCCATCAATTTTGATCTCGCCTTCATCCGGCTGGTAAAGTCCATACAACTGGCGCATCAGGGTGCTCTTGCCGGCGCCGTTTTCTCCGAGCAAGGCATGCACCTCGCCGGCCTTGACGTCAAAACAGACCCTGGTATTGGCCAGTACGCCTGGAAATCGTTTGACAATATTGCACATCTCAACGGATTGGATGCGCTGCTGTGTGTTGGATGGAATTGCCGATGCCGCCATAGTGCCGCCTTGGGCTAAAGCAATCAGCCCGTTTATGGAATAATCCCAGTTATTGCTCGGGATTGGCTGTATTGGAGATATGCAGACGTGATCGCGAAGAACCCTGTGCCAGTTTGCGAAGAAACTGGCACAGGGAAAATAAAAATCTTAGGGGTTGACGACGATTGCGCCGCTCTTGATGTCTGCAATCGCCTTGTCAGCGGCGGCTTTGACATCTGCAGGCAGGGTGAAGCCCGAGTTGAAGGCAATCTTCAAGCCGTCATTTTTGAGCTGCAGGGTGTAGGTCTTGCCACCCAGGGTGCCGGATGCGCGGCTGGCAATGATCTCTTTGATCATGGCGGTCCAGTCATAGACCTGGCTGGCTACGACCAGGGCGGGGGCCAGGGGGGCCTGGTCAGACTGGGTGCCGAACCACATGACCTTGCCATTATCCTTGGCAGCGCCAATCGAACCGACGACTGATTGGGATGAACCGGTCAGGATATCGGCGCCGGCGGAGATGTGCGTCTTGGCGGCCTCGGTCATCAGGGCCACATCGGAGAAGGAACCTGTCCAGGTCTTGTTGACCTTGATGGCCGGATCAACCGAGGCTACACCCTGGACAAAGCCATCAATGTAGGTCTTGGCATCGCCAACTTCTACCGGACCGGTCACGCCGATCTGCTTGCTCTGGGTCAATTTGGCGGCCAGAACACCATTCACAAAACCGCCTTCCTGGGCGGCAGCGGTATAGGCATACACATTCGGCAGGCCAAAGGTGTTGACATCCGTGCCCCAGGCGAAGGTGGTCTTGGGGAAGTCCTTGGCGACTTCTTCAACCGAGGAGCCGTATTGTGATCCATGGGCAACGACAATATCAAAACCCTGGGTAGCATAATCGCGCAAGGCGGCGGCCGCATCGGGGACTTTGAACATATTTTCGGAATACTTGATTTCCATTTTGCCTTCGCCGCCCATTTCTTTTTGGACAGCGACAAGCGCCGAATACATGGACTGGCTGAAGGCCATATCAGTGATGGCGCTGGGCATGACTACAGCCACGCGGACCGGCTTTGCTTCAGCCACTACTTCGGCTGCTGGCACAGCGGTCGCGGCGGGACCACAGGCGGTCAGGAGCAACATTACTGTCAAGACCATCGAAAAAACGACCATTAACGAACTGTTTTTCTTCATTTTCTCTCCTTACTTTGAATGGTGTTAATTTTCGCCCCGTTCAAAGGGCTTATTGAGCGCAGCTGGTTGGCGGATGCGATTGGTAACGGCCACCAGGGCTGCGATGGTTAACAGGTACGGCAACATGATCGCCACATCGGAGGGGATCTTCACACCGAGTACCTGCATCCACAATTGGAAAGCATTGACGGTGCTGAACAAAAGCGCACCGACCAATATCCCCACCGGGCGCCAGCCGCCAAAATAAACCAGCGCAACGGCGATAAAACCCAATCCGGCGGTCAAATTCTCCTGAAAGAGGTTGACCAACGAGGTTGAAAGCGAAGCGCCGGCCAGGCCAGCCAGGACTGCTCCGACGCACACGCTGAAGTAGCGGACCTGATCCACATTGACGCCGAGCGAATCGGCGGCTGCCGGGTTTTGCCCGACGGATTTGATCTTCAGGCCCCAGGTGGTTTTATCCAAAAACCACCACGCTATCGGTACCAACAGGAAAGCCGCATATACCGGCAAGCTGTGTTGAAAAAGGATTTCTCCGAGGATGGGAATATCACCCAGGAAGGGGATTTTGATTGTTTGAAAGCCTTCCACCGTCTGGACGCTGCCGACCAGGACTTTGAAGAGCAGGGATGAAAGCCCTAACCCGAACATATACAGACCGATCCCGCTGATGCCTTGTTCGGCCTTGAGCGTGACGCTGATGAAGGACATGAGCAGGCCCATCAGCAAGCCGACGATTGCAGCCGCCAGGACCGCTAACCACACATTGCCGGTGGTCAGGGTGACATAAAAGGCGGCAAATGCGCCGACCAGCATAATGCCATCGACACCCAGGTTGACAACTCCGGACGTCTGGGCAAAGGCTTCGCCGATTGATGCGAACAGGTAAGGCGTTGCCAGGCGAATCGCCGAGGTCAGGATCCCAATGAAAACCGCTTGCGTAAAGATCTCTGTCATGATTTCACCCCCGTCTCCAAGGATTTTATCGGATCGCCTTCAATTTTCGCAGAGTTGTTGGAGGCGGTTGCGCGATGGATTGTCCAGCGTTTGGAAATAAAGGCCGAACCCACCACAAACAACACCACCAGGCCAAGTAACATATCAATCAAAGCCGAGGGGACCTGGACAGCGCGCTGCATTTTATCCGCTCCGACCAGCAGGCTGCCGAACAGCCAGGAAGCTGGAATGATGCCAAGGGGATGCAGGCCCCCAAACAAGGCCGCCACGATGCCGGAAAAGCCATATCCGCTGGTGATGCCCTCCAACAGGCGGTGATGCACACCCATCACCTCCACTGCTCCGGCCAATCCGGCCAGGCCGCCGGCCAGTGTCAGCGAAAGCGCCTGGTAAAAGGCGACATTTACGCCCGCATAGCGGGATGCATCCGGATTCAAGCCGACCGCCCGAATGCGGAATCCAATGGTTGTCCGCCACAAGAACAGGTAGACAACAAAAGCGAGGGCGACAGCCAGCAGCGCCCCGGCATTCAGTAATGACTGTGGAATCAAACGTGGCAGCCAGGCCGCCTCTGGCAAGCGCGCGGATTGGGCCAGGTAGGTGCCAGCGGTTACCCCGGCCTGGTCGATGAGCGGTCCGCGGACCAGCAGGTTCATCAGCTGAATGGCGATTGCATTGAGCATGACAGTACTTAATATTTCATTGACGCGAAAGCGCGCTTTGAGAATTCCCGGGATAAAGCCCCATGCAGCCCCAGCTAAGAAGCTGGCCAGCAATGTGGTCGGCACCAATAGCCAGCCCGGCCAGGAGGGGAAGGCCAGGGCCCAACTGGTGGCCCCCAGCGCGCCGAGAATGATCTGGCCCTCGGCGCCGATATTGATCACGCTGGCGCGAAAGGCGATGCAGATTCCCAACCCGACCAGTAAAAGCGGGGTGGCTTTGACCAGCGATTGGGTAAAACCTGACATGCTGCCAAAAACACCGGCAAAGATGGCGCCATAGGCTTCAATCGGATTTACCTTGAGCAAAAGTAGGACAACCGCCCCAATCAGCAATGCGCTGAGCATGGCAAGAATTGGCAAGGCAGCTCTGAAGAGGATATCATTCCAGTCAAACGAAAATTTGCGTTTTGATTGTGAAACGGTCGTTTCGATCTCAGTGGGCATAAACCTTCTCCAGGCTGGCGTGAGGTCACAGGACAGTCTTCTTAAGTATTAATGCTGAATGATAACTTATTTCTGTACATTCGCTAGATATACACGTGGTTTTGAACTTATTTGCTCAATTTTGTATTAAGCAGCGAAAGGTCGAACAATTCCATGATTTACTGCCAGAATTTCGGGGTTTCACTTTTGGCCTGAAAAAATCTAAATTTTCCACCGATTTCGCAGATTACACTGATGGAA
>CAZHWV010000043.1:7132-28748 GCA_964536185.1 uncultured Anaerolinea sp.
CAACCGCTTCGCGTGATGGAACAACCGCTTCGCGTGATGGAACAACCGCTTCGCGTGATGGAACAACCGCTTCGCGAGATTTTAAATGCATTATAGTTCTTAAAAAATCTGCGTCATCTGCGAAATCGGTGGATATAATTTTCCAAAAAGTGCAGAGAGCCAAGCTTTCAGCATTTACCGTTTTGTGTAAGCATTCACTGACTATTACATTATTTGCTCAATTTGGTATTGCTCTGAGCGGCATTCATGGATTTTATCCTGACTCAAGCCTATGTGGAAATACGATCAAGCGCTGCGATCACGATGGTGAGTTCTTGTTCCACTTGTTCCAAGCTGCCTGCATAAAGCTCGGATGCGTTTTGAGCAAAGGCGGATTCCAGGTTTTTTGCGGCTGCACTTAGTTTGTCGGCGCCGATTGTGGCAGCTAATCCTTTTAGCGAGTGAGCCAGCCGCCTGGCGAGAACCAGATCGTCTTTTTGTACGGCAGAGCGAATATTCTGTGCCAGTCCAGCCTGGCTGTCGCGGAACAAAATCAGCAAATGAAGGTAAAATTCCTGTTTATCGCCCAGTCGGGCCAGGGCACTTTTCATATCAATGGATTCCAATGCAGCAGGCAGGATTACCGGGCGGCCAGTTATGATTTCGGTAGCGGAATGATCTGTTTTTCCCGGTCGGTAGAACGCAGATTCCAGCGGAACCAACCATTTGAGTAAAACATAGGAAAATTTCGTCACGTCGATTGGCTTGGTAACGTAATCATTCAGGCCAGCCTCCAGCGCTTTTGCCTTATCATCAATCATGGCATGGGCACTAACGGCAATAATCGGCAGCTTGGCATAGGAATGGCGTGGATCTGTGCGAATCTTGGCGGTTGCCTGGTAGCCATCCATGCCGGGCATCTGGATATCCATTAAAACGATATTAAACGTGCCTGCGTTAACCATTTTGATCGCATCTTCGCCATTTGTGGCGATCGTAACCTGGAGACCCAGGCTATGCAACATTTCCAGGGCGACAATCTGGTTGAGCTCATTGTCTTCAACCAGCAATGCATGTTTGCCATTCAGTTTTTTCAGCGCTGCAGGGTCAGGTTTCTTTTGCTCATCCGAGATATTTAACTGGGATGCGAAACCGAATACGCGCATAATTTCATCCAAAAGCTGTGAGCGGGTGATCGGTTTGACCAGGTAGCCGTTGGGGGTGTTATCTGCCTCTGGATGAATTATTTCGTCTGTGTGGATAAGCAAAATCGCTGGTGTTGCCGAGAGCTCCGGATGCTGCTTGATGCGGCGGATAGCTTCCAAGCCGTCGAATTCGCCTGGCAAATTGCTGTCCAATAATACCAGGTCGATATGCTTTTGTTGCATGCTCGTCAAGGCGACTTCTGCCGAACTGGCAAGCGAGACATGAAAATGGAAGAATTTCAACATCCTCTGCAGGAATTCCTGAGTCGCCGTATGAGCATCCACCACCAGTATGTGTAACCCGCTTAATTTCGGCTCAATGGGATAAGTTTCTGGATTTGTTTTTTCCGGTTGTTTCAGGCTCACGCTAAACGTAAAGGTTGTGCCTTGCCCAAGCTGGCTGTCTATTTTAATTTCCCCGTCCATCAAATTGACCAGGCGTTGGCTGATGGTCAGGCCCAGGCCTGTGCCGCCATATTTGCGGCTGGTAGAAGTGTCTGCCTGGGTGAATGGTTGAAATAAATTGGCCAATTGCATTGGTGGGATGCCGATCCCGGTATCGCAAACAGAAAACTCAAGCAGCGCATAACCGGTTGTTTTTTTGAGAAGGCTGGCCTTTACCACCACATCTCCGACATTGGTGAACTTGACCGCATTGCCCACCAGGTTAGCCAGGACCTGCCCCAGGCGCAACGGATCTCCAACCAACCGGCGCGGAATTTCTGGGGCTGTATTGAAGACCAATTCCAGACCTTTTTGCTGCGCTTTGAGCGCGACCATGCCAGCGATCGACTGGAGTACACTGTCCAGATCAAACTCCACCTGCTCGAGGGCAATCTTTCCGGCTTCAATTTTAGAAAAATCCAGGATTTCATTAATGGTTGCCAGCAGAGTTTCGCCTGAAAGCTGGATATTGGTCAGGTAGTCGCGTTGCTTGGCGCTAAGATTGGTTTGCAAGGCCAGGTGGGACAAGCCGAGGACACCATTTAAGGGTGTGCGGATTTCATGGCTCATGTTGGCCAGGAAAGAGCTCTTCGCCTGGTTGGCGGCCTCGGCGCTTTCCTTGGCAATAACCAGTTGGGCAGTTCGCTCTTTTACCAAGGCTTCCAGGTTATCGCGATATTGTAATAACGCGGCTTCAGCTTTTTCGCGTTCGGCAAGTTCTTTATGGACGTTTTCGTACAACCGGGCATTTTCAATCGCCACAGCCACCTGGTACGCCAGCGTTTCCAGCACTGACACGTCGTCCAGATCAAAAGCTTGCAGATTGGGACTCTGCATATCCAATACGCCGACAACTTGCCTGCCGACCATCAATGGTAGACTGAGCTCCGATTGGGTCGGAAGTTGTTCAGCAAAGAGATTCTTGTATTTTTGTTCGGCATGTATGTCATTTGCCAAAATTTTCTTGCCATGCAGACCTGACCATCCAACCAGCCCATCGCCCAGCTTAATTCGAAGTTCAGCCGGGAAAATTTGCTTCAAATCACCGGCTCTGGCTTTTAAAACCAATTCATTTTGCTCCCGATCCAAAACAAAAAGAGTGACGAGGTAAAAGCCAAAAGAATCATACAACAGGCGCGCGGTCATATCCAGAACGCTCGACAGATCCAGTACCGATACGATTTGATTACCAATATCGTTGATCAATGCCAATTGGCTTGCGCGTTTATGCAATTCTGCCTCGGCCTTCTTGCGCGAGCTGATATCCTGCTTGATGCCGATAAAGTGGCTGATGGCCCCATTGAAGTTTTTCAATGGGGTAATCGTTTCTTCTTCAAAATATAAACTGCCGTCCTTACGGCGGTTTATCAATTCACCACGCCAGACCTGGCCATTCAGGATGGCGTCCCACAGCTGTTTGTAAAAACCTTGATCCTGCATGCCCGATTTGATCAAAACGCGGGGGTTTTTACCAATCGATTCAGCAGCGCTATAGCCAGTTAGCACGCTGAAAGCCGGGTTAACCCACTCAATTGTCCCTGAGCGGTCAGTAATAACAATCGCATTTGCGGCTGCATTCAATGCGGTGCTTTGCAGGAGTGAAGTTTCTTCGGCTGCCTGTATTTCTATAGCTCGTTGAATGGAGAGCAGAACCTGTTCAACATCGAACGGTTTTTGGAAATAGCCGTATGCCCCCAACTGAATGGCCTCGATGGCCGAATTCTGTGAAGCATGTCCTGTCAACAGGATACACTCGGTATCTGGGGAACGCGTCTTGATCTGGCGCAAGACTTGCATCCCTGACATGTCCTCCAGGCGCAGGTCAATTAACGCCACATTGATGAATTGTTTCTCAATTTGCTCCAGGGCCTTAGAGCCTGCATGGGCGAATAATGGCTCATAACCCTTGAGCTTGAGAATATCGCCGAGGGTTGTCAGCAAATTGGGGTCATCATCTATGATGATGATGCGTGGAGTTTTTTTATCCATAAAGCTGGTCCAATACGCTAATTATAATTGCTTATACCTAAAAAAACGCTGACAGACAAGATGCGGTTTTCGGTGTAGGGCGAAATTAATTTCGCCCTACACCAGTGGGCCAGATAGGGTAACTCTCAGAGAGCCGAATTATTGGATGGGTTGGTGAAAATAGAGGTATGGATAAAGAGAGATTCAGGGTTTCGTTGCCGGTTCTTTATTGTTTTTTAGAAAACCTCTCAGGCGTTTCAATTGAACTTCAGAAAGCATGCGCAGAAGTTCAGGAATTTCAAGCGGTTTATACAAGCAGGCATAGGCGTCAATTGCTGTTGCGTTCTGAATAATCGCCGCCATTTCTTCACGGTAGCCGCTCACCAATAATACCGGCAAGGTGGGGTGGTGCTTACGGATTTCTTTGAGCACTTCCAAGCCATTGGTGAGCTTGAGGTGCAGATCCAACAAAATAATCTGGGCATCTGCAGCAATTAATTGCACATCTGCAGGCGGGTCGGTAACCTGAATTACTTTGAAGCCGCGTTGGCAGAGAATATCGGCTAAGGTCTGGCAAAAGTTCGGGTCGTTATCAACGATTACAACCGTATGATTCTTTTCCAGAGATGAAAAGAAAGCCAGAAGGTGGTTCATCGATAGGGGTTTGTCAAACACGCCTACCACGCCATCATCCAAACCCTGGCGAATGAGTTCATCGGCAGCATAGGCAGTCATCAGCAATACTGGCAGACCGGGCTGGACCTGGTGGAGTAGGCGATGTAAATCTACACCGTTCATATCCGGCATTTTGACGTCGGAGAGAACACATTCAAACACCTGAGTGCGAACTTTCTCGAGCGCATCCTGCCCTGAATTGGCCTCCACCGCCTCATACCCGGACATCGAAAGGATATCTGCAAGTGTGCGCGTCATGCGCTTGTCGTCATCGACGATCAGAATACGTAGTTTAGGGTTCATTTTAAATCCTTGTCCTGTGCCGGGGCCGGGACAACTTTTGAGTTGTTAACAGGCAAATACAGGCTGAATGTACTGCCTGTGCCAGGCTTGCTCTGCACCTCGATGCGGCCGCCATTCGCCTCGGCAAGTTTTTTGCTGATAGCCAGCCCCAAACCAATCCCTTTGGTTTTGGTTGAAAAGAGCGGCTCAAAAAGGTTATCCATGTTTTCCGGGGAGATGCCTGTGCCAGTGTCAATAATATTTATACAAATCATATCAGTTTGTTCAACGGCTGAGATGGTCAGTTTTTTACTTTTCGGCGCCCAGGTTGGCTCGGCCTGTTCCTGGGAGGAGGATGACATCATCGATTGGCAGGCATTGTCCACCAGATTCCCGAGCACCTGGATGATCTGGCGCTGGTCGACGTAAACTGCTGGCAGGCCAGTTGGCAGATCAAGCGCCACCTCTACTGGCAAGGGCGCAGGATATCGATCCAATACTTGCCGGATCAAATCGGGAACGGTAATTGACTGCCGGTCCACCGATTTGATCCGGGTAAAGTCAAGCAAATCAGTAACAATCTTATCAGATGTGAAAGTCTCTTTTTCAATGATGTCCAGATATTCCTTAACTTTCATGCTGGCGTCTGGTTGGGCCGCCTTAAGGAAGTAAATGGCATTCGAAATGACGCCCAGCGGGTTACGCAGTTCATGGCTGACGCTGCCCGCCAGTTGACCCAAAGTGGCCAGACGTTCCTGGCGGACAAGTTTTTCCTGGATAGCCTGCAATTCGCGGGTGCGCTGCTCTACCTCGGTTTGCAGATGTTCGGAGTACGACTTTAAGATATCATCTGCCTGTTTGCGTTGGGCGCTTTCCCAGGCAATGTCGGCAAAGTAGGCAACAATTTCGATATCTTCCTGGGTGTAATCTGTTGGCTTATTCCCAACACCCAGGATGGCAACGATCTTACCGGCGCGCAGGATCGGCACAACCAGTTCGCGGATGACGGCGGCGTGACCTTCAGGCAGTCCTTTGCGGCCCGCTTCGCTGGCATAATCATTATGGACAATTGGCGCCCTGGTTTGAATACAATTAGCCCAGATACCCGCCTGGGAAACCGGGTAATGTAGACCCTGACCTTCGGCTTTGCAGAATTCCAGTTTTGTGCGCGTCGACCAGGCCTGGAGCGATAGATTTTGCTGATCACTGGCCACAAAATGATAGAAGCCGATCGGGCTGCCGGTCAATTCGCCAACCTGATCCAGCGTTTGTTGCAATAGTTCATCCAGGGAATGGGAAGAAGCAAACTCGAGCAATTCCAAGCGTTTGCGCAATAAATCTTCCGCTCGCTTGCGCTCAATTATTTCCTTTACCAAATCATCGCGGGAAACCAGGGTTTTTTGAATGTTCCTGGCCATTTGGCTGAATGTCGCCGCCAATGCGCCGATCTCATCCCCGGTGTTAATTTCAACAAGTGTATCCAGTTTCCCGGCGCCAATTTCATGCGCGGATTCAGCCAATTGATGAATTGGGCGAGTGATTGCCCTGGCCAGCCACCAGGCTATCAGCGAGGCCACCAACAAGGTCAGGCTGCCGATCAGGATAACGCTATTCCGTAATATCAATACTGGCCTAAGGGCTTCGGCCTGATCCATTTTGACGATCAGGCACAACTGACGAGCGGATAACCAATTGTAAACGATCAAGGACGGCACACCGCGATAATCGATGGCTGAGAGGACGCCGCTGCTGCCCGCCAGGCATTGTTTGACCGCCTGGGTGTGTATTCCGCGTTGAAGGACTGCCGGATCGGTGATGAATCGCGGTTGGGTGACCAGTAATTCTGATTTGTTGACGATGAAAGCATCGTCGCTCTGATGCTGGCCTGAACGACGTGAAATAATGGTGCTCATTTTTTGAAGATCCAGGTTTCCAGCCAGCACACCCAGAAGCGCTTTGTTCTCCGAAAGAATGGGCGCTGAAACGGTCATCATCGTGCGCTGTGCCGAGGTTGAATAATATAAATTCTGAAAATAGGGGTTTTCCTTGCCGAAGATAAAGAAAGGTTGGTTCTCTCTGAACTTTCCTTCTTCATTGGGATTGGTGGAGACGATGATCTGGCCGGATTGGGGATCCAGTATCATCCATTCCTGGAAGTCATGATTTTCTCCCATCCAAACTTGTAATTCGGCGACCAAACGGTCATGGATATCCTGGATTTCGGCCTGATTCCCGGTTTCTCTGGCGATTATAAAATCGAGGACTGTTTTTCGTAAATAGGGGGAAAACGAGAGCGAGGTGGAGTAAATTTCGGTCTCAGTAACCCAGGCCTCGAGCGCAGCGTGTTTTTCAATGGCTGTCGAAGATAGTTCTGCCAGCGCCGCCGATTCGAGCGCGGAACTGCCAATCGTGAATGTCAGGGTGCTGACACTTGCCAGCAGCGCGGCGGCAAAAAGCACGAACACCAGGGTCAGTTTGGGGGCAATGTTCATCCGAATCTTCATGCGGGCACGCGTTCCAATTTTGCCCTGGGAAACAGGGCCGCTGCCAGACGGATCAGAAAAGTCAGCCCGGATTCAGTCGCAAGTTTAGCGAAAATGATCCAGCGGACAACGAGATTGCCATTCATTTGTTATAAATTTCCTTAAGAAACTTCATTGTGTAAACCTGATTTAGATCAAGATCTTTGACTAATAATCCTTGTTCGCGCAGGGTTTGTTCGATGCCAGTCCATATTTCGGGTGTCATCCAGCCAATAAAATCTTCACCTGTGTTGATCAGGGGTATGCTGGCGGTCATGTTGGCGTTTTCAGATTCCAAATTTGCATTCGGATTGTATTTTTTGACCATGGCTCCAATCGCGGCCGGATTTTCCACCGCGTATTTCCAGCCGTTCAGGGTAGCCCGGGTAAACCGCTTAACCAGTTCGGGGTCTCGGGCGATCAGGTCATCCGTTGTCATCAATACGTCGCCATAAAAATGGATGCCGTAATCGTCCGGATAGATAATATTGATCTTGTAACCGGCGCGCTGCACTTGAGGTACAAATACATTAATGAAACCACTCCACACTTGCGGTTTTCCGGATGCAAATTTGGTTATGTCCGATGGCAAATATTCCACTTGATATTGATCCGAGGCGACACCTATTTTTGCCATCATCGCGCGCAATATTTGATCAACCGTAAGGGTGCTGCGAATATTCTTACCGACGAAATCCTGGGGTCGCTGAATGCCTGAATCAGCCAGGGCAAAAAAAACAATCGGATTGCGCCGATAAATCACTGCGATACTGCGCACAGGTTTACCATCCGCGCGGGCGATGATTAAATCTGCTGGTTGGGCAATACCAAACTCGGCTGCGCCGTTAACCACCGGCGCAATACTGTTTACTTCCGGTCCGCCTTCCACCAGGGAGACATCCAGCCCTTCATCGGCATAATATCCGAGTTGATCAGCCGCATAGAAGCCAGCAAATTCGACCTGATGCTGCCAGGTTAGTTGGACGGTGACTGGCGTTAATGGCGCCTTGGGCGGAATTGGCTGCCCACAGGCGCCGAGCAACACTGCCAGGCTGAGTAACTTTGCTAGCCAATTACGCAAGGCGCTCACTTTCCATTTACGCATAGAGGCTCCATTTTCAGGCGCGCTGTCATTGTTTTACAGGCAAGAATATTGTGAAAGTAGAGCCCTTGCCCGGTTTACTCTCCACCTCAATCTTGCCGCCGTTGGCTTCGACCAAATTTTTACTGACAGCCAATCCAAGCCCGATGCCCTTGGCTTTGGTGGTAAAGAGTGGCTCAAATAGTTTATTTATGTTTTCTGGTGGGATGCCTACGCCCGTATCTTTGACCGCGATTGTGAAAAACTGTTGCTCAGAAATAGTTACTTCTTGACCGCTGATAACCAGGTTGCCGCCCTTGGAACCTGCAGTGACCATGGCCTGGCAGGCGTTAATCACCAGATTTCCAAGCGCTTGCATGATTTGGCGCGGATCTACATAGACAATGGGTAAATTATCCGGCAGATTGACCGTCACACGCACATTTTCAGGGACTACAAAACGTTCCATCGTGCGCCAGACTAAATCTGGAACGGCGACTGGTTCAACATCCACAGATTTTATGCGCGAGAAATCGAGCAGGTCGTTGATGATTTGATTGGCAATATGCGTTTCGGTTTGGATGATCTCCAGGTATTCCTTTATCTTTGGCTCCGCATCTGGCTGAACCAGGTTCAGGAAGTAAACTGCATTGTTGATAATACCCAGCGGGTTGCGCAGCTCGTGGCCAACACTGTTGGCCAGTTGGCCCAGTACGGCCAGCTTTTCTTGGTGGACGAGTTGTTTCTGAGTCTCCAGCAGCTCACTGGTGGCTGCTTCCACGGCGGTTTCCAGGCGAGTGTTGTATTCTTTCAAGGCATCTTCGGCTTGTTTGCGCGCGGTGATGTCGTTGATGCTGGTCATGAAGTACAGTGGTTTGCCATCTTGATCACGCCTTAAAGAGGTGCCTACATCTGCCCAGATAGTGGAGCCATCCTTATGAATATATCGTTTGATAAAGCGTATCCAATCTTTTTCGCCGGAAAGCAGTTCGTTGACCGCGTTTTGGGTTAATTCTATGTCGTCAAGGTGAGATATTTCCTGCCAGTTGCTGTTTTGGAGTTCAAGCTGGGAATAACCCAATGTTTCACAAAAAGCCTGGTTGACATTAATTTTTCCGGAAGGCAGGGTGATAGATTTTCCGATGACGGAATGGTCAAACACGTACTTGAATTTATCTTCGCTCTCACGCAGGGCTTTTTCGGTATTCATTCGCTCAGTAATATCTGTAACGACATGCACTGTGCCAGAAAAATTGCCGCTGGCGTCAAACATAGGATCCACCTTGGCTTCCAACCAACGATCATTTTGAGCAAAGGTAATAACTTGACGGTGTTTTGTTTCACAAACCATGGCTAGTGGACAGGCTGACACAGGGGTTTCTGCGCCGTGCGCCACCTGGTAGCATTTTTTTCCGATCAACGCCTCAGGCGAGTCTGACCACATTTTAGTGGCAGCGCGGTTGCAGTTCAATATTGTATAACTGGCATCCGTCAGGAAAATGGCATCGCTGACAGCGTCGAAAGTGGCAGACCATTGGGAGATTGAAGCTCTCAAGGAGTTCTCGGCAGAGCGTATGCGCAGCATGGCTTGCACGCGCGCCAGCAGTTCACGGTTACCAATTGGACGGGCGATATAGCCGTCCGCGCCAATATTCAGCCCGTCCGATTGGCTGTCGCTGTGGGTATGGGTGCTGGTCATAATGATAATAAATATTCCCGCCAGGGTCGGGTCAGCCTTGATTTGGCGGCAGACTTCAAACCCGTCCAGTTTGGGCATGTTCACATCCAGCAGCAGCAGGTCGGGGCGCTGGGCGCGTGTCAATTCCACGGCCTCCTGCCCGTCCTGTGCAATCAGGGTTTCAAACCCGGCGGATTCCAGAATGCGCCGGGTACTCGCCACAATCAGAGGATCATCATCTGCAACCAGAATTTTGGGCTGTTTTTCCATGTGGTAATCCTCATTGACCATGAATGATACAAGCTGGATAAGCAATGTTTTAAAGTGGCTGGTTTGCGCTAGAATACAGGTATCTTGCGAGGTTGACACACTGCAATTTACATTAATAATACTCTTTTTTCTTAGATTAGGGCTTTACATTTTCAAGAGACTTTCACAATGCGCTCCCCGGCCTGGCAATATCTTGTATTTTGCTGATCAGGATGCCCTCAATCTGACCTATAATTTAGGGAAGGTATTGGCACATAAGCACCTGCCCGATGCTGAAAGGAGAGTAAAAAAATGGATCAAAAGATTGCGCGTATTTTGATTGTCGATGATGATCTGAACTTGCTTAAGACCATGGGAGACATTCTCAAGGTAAAGGGCTTTGAACCTGTGCTTGCGTCGATTGGGGAGCAAGCTCTGGCGCTCATCGAAGAATTCCCGATTGATGTCGCCCTGATCGACCTACGGCTGACTGATATGTCTGGGCTGGACTTGTTACGCGCGATGAAGACCCGCCAGCCGCAAATAGAGTGTATTTTGCTGACCGGTTATGCCTCACAAAATTCAGCCATCGAAGCAATTCAGGTCGGGGCTTATGGCTACTTTCAGAAGCCGTTCGACATGGAACAGGTGTTATTGTCGATTCAACGGGCAGTGGAAAAACACTGCATGGCAACTCAGCTCAGTCAAAGCGAAGCACATTATCGTTTACTGGCTGACCACGTCACCGATTTAGTCTGGCTCCTGGATATGAACCTGCAAACGACCTATAACAGTCCATCCGTGCAAAAATTGCGAGGATTTACGCAGGATGATCCCCAAGAATTAGCACTTGATAAAAACCTGACCCCGGCTTCCTTTCAAAAGGTAACCCAGTTTTTGACGGCTGAAATACCCAAGATGCTTGCTTTGCCAACCTATGAACCGGCAAGAGCCCTGGAACTCGAGGTTTACCGGAGAGATGGCAGCACCTTTTGGGTAGAAAATAAATATAGCCTCATTCGCAGCGAGCAAGCGAATCCCTTATCCATTCTGGTCGAAGGCAGAGATATTAGCGAGCGCAAGAAGACCGAACAGGCGCTCAATGAGAGCTACTCCACCCTGCAGAACATTCTTGAGAGTACTGACGCTCTTATTTTTTCCTTAAACCGGCTTTACTGTTATACAAGTTTTAACCGCGCGCATGCGGCAAAAATGAAACAGCTTTACGATCAGGATATTCAAATTGGTCGAAATATATTGGAGTATATGACGGTTGATAACGATCGAAGCCTTGCGAAACAAAACATCGATCGCGCCCTGGCCGGGGAAACACTTGTGGATGAAGCTTTCTCGGGCGATGAAGCTCGTTCTCGCCTCTATTTTGAAGTTTCACATACCCCAATCACGACAAACACAGGTGATGTAATTGGTGTTTCCATATTTTCCAAGGATATTACTGCCCACAAGCAAATGGAATTGGCTTTGCAGAAAAGATTGATGGAACTTGAAACAGTCAACCAGCTTTCAAATTCCCTGCGCGCGGGCAAAGATGTAAACGAAATATTGCACATCTTATTGACGGAAACCTTAAAATCGGTAAATGCCTCGGATGGGTGTATTGTTCTTGCGGACTTAGCCGAAAACAAACTAACATTGGTTGAATACAGTGGCTGGTGCGAGGCTCTGCTCGATTTATCCTTTCAATTAAATGAGGGTATTGTCGGCCATGTTTTCAGTACCAATGAATCCTTTATTTCTTCCGATATTCAAAATGACGAATTGGTTTCAGGTCAAATTGGAGCTTTGATTCCAATTCAATCGAGCGGGATATTTTTGCCGATTCGCAGCGAAAGTGGCACGATTGGTGTTTTGATTGTCTCTTTTCCATTGCCACGGGTGTTTAGCGAAAACGAAGTGCATTTACTCACCATCATTACTCAGTTAGGCGCAAATGCAATTTTGCGTTCGCGCTTACAGGACCAGGCCCAGGCGTTCAGCATCGACCTTCAAAAAGAGATCGCTCAAAAAATACTTGCCCAGGAATTGTTGGCTTCCGAAAAAGAGTTATTGTCCACTACCCTGATGAGTATTGCGGATGGGGTCATTGTAACGGATCAAGATGGCCTGGTTCTGCTCTTCAATCGAGCGGCGGAATCGATAACCGGTTATGCCCTCTCCGAGGTATTCAAGAAACCAGTCAATCACTTTTTTAAGTTACTTTATAATAATAACCTCGACCTGGTTCCAGATGTAATCAATTACTTGATGGATTTGGAAAAAGCCCAGAAATCCCAACTGGAACTTCGATCACCTCAGATCATTAACAAAACCGGGGAAAGGATTCTCTTATCTGGGAGCATCACAATGCTAAAATCGGCTGACTTAGAAGAAAATACCGTTGGGTATGTAATGGTGTTTCGAAACATCAATGAGAAACAAAAAATTGAAGCCCAAAATATGCTCTCACAGAAAATGGAAGCCATTGGACAGCTCGCCGCCGGTATAGCCCATGAAATCAATACGCCCATTCAATATGTGGGTGATAATATCGAGTTTTTTCAAAACGCATATTCAAAATATTCTGAAACCCTGGCGGCTTACCAAAAAGTTGTAGAAGAACATGTTGAAAAACCGTTGACTCAAGATGAATTGGAGCAAATCGCCGGATTGGTACTGAGGAATAAAATCTCCTTTTTCGCTGATGAGGTTCCCAACGCCATTCAGGAGGCGCTGGATGGCATTGAAAGGGTCCGCAAAATTGTCCTGGCGATCAGGGAATTTTCACATCCTTCTGATAAGGAGAAAAAGTTTGCCGATGTCAATCATGGAATTGAGACTACCATCCTTATTTCTAAGAATACGTGGAAGTATTGCGCCGATTTAGAGACCGATCTGGATGCGGGTTTACCCAAGATTTACTGCCAGATTGACGAGATCAATCAGGTAGTGCTCAATCTGATTGTCAATGCCGCTCAAGCCATCCAGGAGAAAAAAGAAAAACCGGCAGTGCAAAAAGGGAAAATTATCATTTCTACCCGAAAGCGTGAAGATAAAGTCGAGATTACCATTCAAGACAGCGGAAATGGTATCCCGCCAGAAATTCGCGCGCGAATATTCGATCCATTTTTTACAACCAAGGGAATTGGCAAGGGAACCGGTCAGGGATTATCTATGGCGCACAACATCATTGTCCAAAAGCACCACGGTATGATCGGGGTGGATTCCGAGGTGGGGCAGGGGACAACTTTTACGATTGAACTGCCGATTGATCATTCAGGATTGGAACAACCATGAGTCAGTCCCGCAAGCACTTTATCCTATTTGTCGACGATGACCCTTTGGTGTTGAAGGGTTTTCAACGCTCGATGTACCAGTACAGTGAGTTTTGGGAAACCGAATTTGCCGTATCTGGTCAGGAAGCATTAATAAAATTGTCTCAACATGCTTATGATGCTTTTGTGACCGATATGCATATGCCTGACATGGATGGTATCCAATTATTGGAAGAAGTCAGTAGAATTTCACCTGGAGTGATTCGATTTGTGCTTTCAGGCAATACCAGCGACGCGCAAATTTATAAATCCACCCATCTGGTTCACCAGATGATCCCCAAACCCAGCAAGGTAGAAAAAATATTTAACCTGGTCGAGCGCGCCTGCTGCTTGCGCGACATGTTGTCCTCTCCACAGCTTTTGCGCATCATTAACAGTATCAAAACCCTGCCGAGTGTGCCCAGGATTTACAACCAGCTGCTTGAACAGCTCCAATCCGAAATGGTCAGTTCGCAGGATATCGGCAAGACCATCGCCCAGGATGCGGCCATGACGGCCAAGATTCTGCAATTGGTTAATTCGGCTTTCTTTGGCATTGCGGAGAATGTCAGCAGTCCACAAAAAGCAGTTACCATTTTGGGTATCAATACGATCAAGTCGCTGGTCCTGGGCATCCAGGTTTTTTCAGAATATCAAGGTCAGAGGAATCTTCCAGTTTCAGTTGATGCGATTTGGAAACACAGTCTGTACGTCAGCAACCTGGCTTTTACAATTGCCCGCAGTCTCAATCTCAGCAGCCAGGAACGCGAAGATGCCCGTGTTTCGGGTGTGCTGCATGATGTCGGTATGCTGCTGGGGTTCCAAATTCCGGGCTATTTTCAAAGTGTGCGCTTTAATAAAACCGGACAGGTTTTAATCGAAACAGAATACCAATTCCTGGGAACTTCGCATGCTGAAATGGGCGGGTATTTACTGGGAATCTGGGGTCTACCCAGCTCCATTGTGGAAGCAGTTACATTTCATCACAGCCCCGGTAAGCTGTCCGCACTGCAGCCTGGTCTGCTGACCGTGTTACACCTGGCCAATGGTCTGGTCAATATCTGTCATGACGAGAAAGTAGAAAACCATGCATCTTATTTGGACCTGCCCTATTTAGAAAGTCTCGGGCTGGTTAACCGCCTGGAAGAATGGGAATCACAGGCGCGTAGTTTATTGAATATGGCCGAATAAACCGGGAATATTGGATTTTGAAAGGAGAAAAAATGGCAGCGAAATCTATCTTGCTCGTTGACGATGAAATAAAGGTTCTTAATTCACTCACCCGAACGCTCAGTGAAGCGAATTATGATGACATAAAAACGGCTCCAGATGGGATGGATGCTATGGCTATTCTCAAAAGTACGCCTGACATTGCGGTGATCGTTTCTGATTACAATATGCCAGGATTGAATGGTATCGAATTGTTGAAAATGGTGCATCAAAATTTCCCCGACGTTACCCGAATTTTATTGACCGGCGCCGCGGATCTTGATATGGCTATTGAGGCCATTAATCAAGGCAGCATCTTTCGTTTCTTACTTAAGCCGTGTTCTCCCTTAAATTTTAAGGCTGCAATCAAGGACGGGTTACGTCAAAATGAATTAATCATCGCAGAACGAGAACTTCTCAGCAAAACGCTGAGCGGCAGCATAAAAGTGCTGATTGATATCCTCTCCTTGCTTAGCCCGGGAATATTTGCCCAGGCCAGCCGCTTGCGCAACCTCGCGCGCAAACTGGCGAGTTCGCTGCACATCGAAGACCAGGCCTGGGAGATCGAGGTGGCCGCGCTGCTGAGCCAGGTAGGGGCGGTGACCATGCCTCGTGATATCCTGGAAAGATGGCACAAAGGTGAATTATTGGAAGAGCCTGAGGCAAAGATGATCAGAACCATTCCGCGCCTGGGAAAACTCTTGATAAAAAATATACCCCGTCTTGAAAAAATCGCTGAGGCGGTGGGCTATCAAAATTGTACCTTTAGCGGTCAGGCATCCATTGATGCTCCAACCGGGGAAATGATCCCACTGATGGCGCGCATCTTAAAAATTATTATCGATTATGACCGCCTGGTTGAAAAGGCATATAATCCTTCGCTTGCCTTCCAGACCATGCTGATCCACGAGTCAGACTATGACCCCAATATTTTGGCTGCGTTCCGTCTTACAGTGTTACGCAGCGACATCCAATCTTCCTATCCGATAACCCATGCCCTGCGGGGTGAAAAAGAAATTAATATTGATGGCATAAAATTGGGCATGGTACTCTCCAGGGATGTAGTTGATAAAAATAATATCCTGATCGTATCTAAAGGCACCATGATTACCGATGTGCTCATGTATCAGTTGATCAACTATTTTCGATCACAGGCACTGTCAGAGCCCGTTTATGTTGAGAGTGCTTTTTAAGGCTCAGCCGTGACTTTGAATTGAACCGTACCCATGTTGGTGATTTCCCCGGCGCTAACCGTAACGGGGTATTCGCGCCCGCTAAAGTTATCGGCGACAACGATCAGTCGCTTCCCGACCGGGATATTATGTAATTCAAAAGACCCGTCGGAATTTGTCTTAGCTGCCAGGGTCGTGCCGGTAACGAAAATATCTCCGTTAAATGGATTTCCCTGGGGATCTAGCGCCACGCCTCGCACAGCGCCTGTGCCGCGCAGGGAGGCAGTCAGGTCGCTTTTGGATAAATTCAATATTGCCAAGATAATGACCAGAACACCAAAAACCGCGATTATTCCCCATATTCGTTTTTGCTGAGGAGTAACAGCTTGTGTTGCTTTAGGGAGAATTTCATCAAAATCTTCCAGTGAAGGCGGTTTTTCAAATGCCATGATTTGCTCCTGATGGTTAAGGTTATTTGAGCGAGAAATTATCGACACACAATTGGGTGCTGTCCCAGGTGCGGATACCTGTTCCCCCGCTCGTATAGGTATTATCTGTGCCGCTAAGTACAGCTACCCCATCCACATAACCAGTAAATGTGTTGCCGACGACCTTCACTTCCAGTTTATGCGGCTTGCCATACCAGTCATAACCTGGTTTGCTTTGGTATGCAATGCTTGGATTGATTTCTCTACCATTAACCCATTTACGGATTACAAAACCTGATGCGCCTGGATCATATTGAAAGGCATACCCATTTACACCCAACCCACTGTCGGTGGCCCGAAAAAAAATACCATACCCGTTCCCGCCATTCAGGGTGGCCCCATCCAGGGAGGCCATATAGTCAGTTGCATTTGCCGTGGACATGGAGCACTTGTTATACAAGGTGCCTCCACCTTGTATACAGGCTTGCCCATTCGCTGCCTTCCAGGTACCTGAAAGACCACCTGAGCCACTCAGGTTGCTAAATTCATCATTACATAAGGCGGTGGTTTTCGCGCAAGCGTCCGCTTTGAATCCGCTCGCAACTCTGCAATAACCATCACTGATCGAAATCCCCATTAATTGAAAAGCCAGAATGGTGCCGATAGCGATCAAAAACAGGATCAAGGCATATTCCACCATTCCCTGTCCAGGGTGTGATGATTTTCTCATATAACCTCACTTAGACGTGGCTAGTTTTTGGCGGCGATTTTTCCGATCCATAACCCGCTTCCATGCATCGGTATGGGGTGGGAAGTCATGTTCCTTGGCCTCGCTCTTGCTCCAGAAATAAGCCAGGTCTTCAAATAGTGCTGCTTCTGGTTTTTCGAATTCCTGGATAACAGGTTTCCCAAAGGTAATGGAGTTCACTAGCGTATCAGGCATATTGGGAATAACTGCTGAAAAAGGTTTGCGCAATGTTTTTTCTATTTCTTTGCGCGCCAGTCCGCTGGTCGCAAAATTCCAGTTCAAAACAAGCTGGACTTTTTCTTCAGGGTAGTCCAGGTCTGTAAAAACATTCAAGGCGCTGGATGCGCAACGGACAGACGCCAGATCTGGGGCAACCAGCAATAGAATGCGATCGGCCATATCCAAGGATTTCACGGTGGTAAAAGAAAAATCATGCGGTAAATCCATGACAAGATATTTATATTTACTTTCTGCAATAGAAAATGTGTGCTGAACGTGTTGGTCGGTGATTAATTCGGCTTCATCACAGCGGCGAGGTGCAGCCAGAACGTCTACGCCACTGGCATGCTGCAAAACTACTCTTTCAAGATTGTCAGGTTCAATTTCATCCGGTTTCAGATACCCGAGATCGGCCCATGTATTTCGCAAGGTTAAATTCATCATCAAGGCGTCTTGACCATTCACCAGCGCCATATCGGCCAGGAGGGTTGGGGTATCCCATAATTGAGAAAAGCCTATCGCCAGGTTGACAGCCAGGGTTGAAACCCCCACCCCGCCGCGCAGAGAAAAAACGGCCATTTTATGTAATTGAACGCCGGTTTCGGGGCGTAGAACAGTTCGAGCTGATACCCAACTTAGCTTTGACCTGATCCGGACCTGCAGCTCTTCTAATTGAAAAGGTTTTTGAATGAAATCATCTGCGCCAGCATCAAATGCTTTCAGCCGGTTTTCCAGATCGGTCAGGCTGGTCAATATGATAATGGGGATATGAGAAGTTTTTGGATTTTTACGCAATATTTTACAGAGTGCGTAACCATCCATTTCTGGCAAGACCACATCCAGGATAGCCAGATCTGGCGGATTTGACTTGATAATTTCAAGGGCTTGTTCACCGCTTTCGGCTGTATATAAATCATAGCCGTCAGCCTTTAATGCCGCGGATATCAGCTTGATGATGAACTCACTGTCGTCAACAATCAGAATCGAGTTTTTCATAGTTGTCAAGAAAAAGAAAAAAGCTGCCCTGTCCAGTTGTGGGTAAGCTCAACAGGTGTTGATCTGCCATCCGGACAGAAAAAGCAGATTATGCCATTCATTATAATAGAGTTAACCATCGTTTCACGTGGCAAAGGTTTGATCTTGTAACTTATAGATGGGTGTTGATAATCGTTCAAGCCGGAACAACAGCTTTTATTCCAAAGCTGACGCCGATTAAACTAGATTTCAAATGCATTTATAGTTCTTAAAAATCTACGCTATCTCGGACAACGGTTCTTTCACCAGTGGAGATAAGCTGTTTGTGCAAGAATCCAACTATAAAGAGGCTATAGTTCTAATGAATAAACGAACAATTACTACTTTAGCACGAAATAATCGAATTGAAAATTGACAAAAATCACCCTTTGCAATATGATGTTGTCAGACATCTTTGCTCTTGGATCTGGTTTCCAAGTATTGCGCATCCGCACCCCAGGAAGTATTTGAAGGAGTTGTATATGGAGCGATTCGGCTTTGCTCGCGCGTCCAGTATTGCTGAAGCCATACTGTTGTTAAATGAGCCCGGGTTACGTAGTCGGCCCCTGGCGGGCGGTACTGACTTGATGCTTATTACGCGGATAACAGCTTCCTATTGTGATCGGGTGGTCGATATCACCCAAATCCCTGCCTTGCGTCAAATCCAACGATCGGGTGACCTGATTACGATTGGCGCTGCGGCTACTTTTAGCGAAGTAATCGAAAGCCGGCTTGTCGCCGAAACTGCCCCAGTTCTCACCCAGGCCTGTCGCCAGGTTGGCGCTACGCAGATCCGCAACATGGGCACGCTGGGCGGCAATGTTGCCAATGCCGCAACCTGCGCTGATTCTTTGCCGGCCCTGGTTTGCCTGGATAGCATGGCGCGCGTTGCGACCGCCCAGGGTGAAAGCGATTGGCTGGTGTCTGACCTGGTGATCGGGCCGAACCGGACGCAGATTCCAGCGGGGGGGCTGCTGGTTTCCCTGCGTTACCAGGTCCCTTTGCCCGGCAGCCGCAGTGTTTTTCTCAAGCTTGGCCGGCGCAAC
This sequence comes from uncultured Anaerolinea sp., assembly GCA_964536185.1. GTDB lineage: Bacteria > Chloroflexota > Anaerolineae > Anaerolineales > Villigracilaceae > UBA5195. The sequence goes on from CAZHWV010000043.1 coordinate 26,363, forward strand.
GCCATGGCAATTTCGCGCTTGACGATTGCTGCCCTGGGACGCCTGGACGCGGATGGCCGCATTGCTGAAGCGCGATTTGTGCCCGGGTCAGCCACGCCACGTATTTGCCACTTTAAGAGCGTTGAAGAGAGTTTGATTGGCCAAATGCCGGGACCGGCGCTTTATCAAGCCGCCGCCCAGTGCGCTGTGGATGAAATGGCCCAGTTGGCGGGCCGGCGTTGGTCGTCTGAATTCAAGGAACCCACGCTGATCGCCATGACAATTCGCGCATTAACCCAAATTTTTGAACCAGAAGCCAGTGCCAAACGGAGGCAGCTATGAAGATCGCGTTCACCTTGAATGGGCTGGCTGTGGAAGTGGATGTCTCAGCGGATGCCAGCTTGCTGAGTGTTTTACGGGATGAACTTAATCTGACCGGCACCAAGGAAGGCTGTGGCGTTGGGGAATGCGGCGCTTGCTCGGTCATCCTGGATGGGCGCCTGGTGAACTCTTGCCTGGTGCTGGCTCACCAGGCCGGCGGGCGGCAGGTTACAACCATTGAAGGAGTCCATGCCGCGGATGGCGGCCCGAATGATTTGCAGCAGGCCTTTATTGAGTATGGCGCGGTCCAGTGCGGGTATTGTATTCCGGGAATGGTCCTGGCTGGTGAAGCCCTCCTGGCGACCAATCCCATGCCAGGCCGGACAGAGATCCGCCGGGCAATCGCGGGCAACCTGTGCCGCTGTACCGGATATCAACAGATCGTCGACGCGATCCAGGCGACCGCGGCCAGCAGGCAGGAGAAAGGCAGCCATGTCTGAGAGACAATTTATTGGCAAACCAGCCAAACGTGTGGATGCGCTCGAAAAAGTGATGGGGACTGCCAAATATGTGGCGGATTTCCGCATCCCGCGCATGTGTTACGCGCGCGCCTTACGCAGTACTTTGCCCCACGCGCGCATTCTGCGCCTGGATGTCTCGCCCGCATTGAAGGTGCCCGGTGTTCTGGCCGCAATCAGTTGTGAAGATTTTGTCGATCACGGTCGTTTTGGTTATCCGGTGCAGGATATGTATATGCTGGCTTACCAGCGCGTGCGCTACGTGGGCGACGCCATCGCAGCTATTGCGGCTGAAAATGAGGACGCGCTCCGGGCGGGACTGGCGGCCATTCTGGTCGAACTGGAAGAACTGCCGGGGGTGTTTGACCCGGTCGCGGCCCTGCAGCCAGGCTCCCCGATTGTCGGCGAACAACCCTGGGACGCCCCCGAAATGCCCAGGGGTAATCTGCTGACTCATTATGTCGTTCGCAAGGGTGAACCAGAATCTGTTTTTGGCAATTGCGCGGTCAACCTGGATGAAAATTACAGCACTATGCACCAGGAGCATGCCTACCTTGAGACCGAAGGCGCACTGGCGATCCCGATGCCAGGCGGAAAAGGCGTCACGGTGTATGCGCCCTGTCAGAGTCCTTTTATCAATCGGAATAACCTGTGCCAGACCCTGGGGCTGCTGCAGGAAGATGTGCGCGTCATCCAGCCGCAGGTGGGCGGCGCGTTTGGCGGCAAAGACGATCTGATGCACCAGACCTCCGGTCAGGTGGCCAGGCTGGCCATGTTAACTGGCAGGCCTGTGCGCATGACCCTGGATCGTGAAGAGTCGATGATCGCTTCGTATAAGCGCGATGCAATGCAGATGCGCATTCAGCTTGGCGCAGACCTGGATGGCACTTTGCGGGCCAGCAAAATTTATAATGTTGTCGATAGCGGCGCGTATGCTGCCATTACGCCTTTTACCGCCTGGCGTTCGAGTATCCATGCCATGGGCCCGTATCGTTACGATGCCTGCCACGTGGATACGGATGTGGCCTATACCAATAATGGCTATGCCGGCGCGTTTCGCGGCTTTGGCAATACCGAGGTGTGCGCGGGGATCGAGCAGGCTATTGATGAACTGGCTGAAAAAATAAACCTTGACCCCATCGATATGCGCTTGCTCAACTGCCTGCGGCCCGGAGATTCGACCCCGCACGGCCAGCCGCTTGGCGAGGATGTCTCACTGGTCGAATGCCTGGAACAGGTGCGCAAGATCTCGGATTGGGATCGCAAGCGGGCCATGTTTGCAGAAGAAAATCGTGGGCCCATCCGCGCGGGTGAAGTGCGGCGGGGGATTGGGGTGGCCGCGGTATTTCATGGCATGTCACTTGGCGCAGAGGGCGCAGATTTTGCGGTCGGCACACTGGTGGTCAATCCTGACTATACGCTGACGCTGACCTCAGGCCTGACAGATTATGGCACGGGGTCCAGGACGGTCTTTACCCTGATCGCGGCTGAAAGCCTTGGCCTGCACCCTGATCGCTTCAGGATGCCGCGACCGGATACAGAATCTGCCCAGGATAGCGGGCCGACGG
>CAZHWV010000044.1:0-28540 GCA_964536185.1 uncultured Anaerolinea sp.
AGTTGGGAGTTTTTTACCTTGGTCGTGAATACGATCTCGGCGCCAAAAAACTTCAGGATGATTTGCTTCTTTATGATTCGCGCGACCTGGTCACGCACGCTGTGGCGGTTGGGATGACCGGAAGCGGTAAAACCGGTTTATGCATTGATTTGATCGAAGAAGCTGCTATTGATGGCGTCCCGGCAATTTTGATCGACCCCAAGGGTGACCTGGCCAACTTGCTCTTAACCTTTCCCCTGCTCCGCGCCGAGGATTTTTTGCCGTGGGTCAACAGCGACGATGCCTCTCGTAAAGGTCTTTCAGTAGAGGATTACGCCGCCCAACAGGCGGCTCTCTGGCAAAAAGGGCTGGCCGATTGGGGTCAGAGCGGCGAGCGCATCCAACGTTTACGCGATGCGGCTGAATTTGCGATTTATACGCCCGGCAGTAATGCTGGCATACCGGTTTCAATTCTCAAATCATTTGCAGCCCCGCCGGCAGAGATCATGGAAGATGGCGAACTGCTGCAAGAGCGCATTACCACGACTGTCACCAGCCTGCTCGGGCTACTGAATATTGAAGCTGACCCGCTGCAGAGTCGTGAGCATATTCTATTGTCAACCCTTATCGGTCAAATTTGGCGGCAGGGAAAGGATTTTGACCTGGGGACGTTAATCACTCAAATCCAAAATCCGCCGGTTACCAAAATTGGCGTGCTCGATTTAGAGTCCTTCTACCCATCCAAGGATCGCTTTGGGTTGGTGATGGCGCTGAATAACCTGCTGGCTTCCCCGGGTTTTAGCGCCTGGATGGAGGGAGTACCCCTGGATATCGGTCAAATCTTGCACACGCAAAGCGGCAAACCGCGCGTGGCGGTTTTCTCGGTCGCGCATCTTTCGGACAGTGAGCGCATGTTCTTTGTCTCTATGCTTTTAAACCAGATTTTGGGCTGGATGCGCACCCAGCCGGGCACAACCAGCCTGCGCGCGCTGGTTTATATGGATGAGATTTTTGGTTATTTCCCGCCGATTGCCAATCCGCCCTCCAAAAAACCATTACTGACCCTATTGAAGCAGGCCCGCGCTTTTGGCGTCGGCGTGGTCCTGGCCACCCAGAACCCGGTCGATCTGGATTACAAGGGCCTGGCCAATACAGGCACCTGGTTTATTGGGCGTTTGCAAACTGAGCGCGACAAGCAGAGGGTTATGGAAGGCCTGGAGGGCGCTGCTGCCAGCGCAGGCGGAAATTTTGACCGCCAGAAAATGGAACAGCTTTTGGCCGGTTTGGGCAGCCGGGTCTTTTTAATGAACAATACCCACGAAGACCAGCCGGTGATATTTCAAACACGCTGGAGCCTATCTTATCTACGCGGGCCACTGACCCGTACCCAGATCAAAGCGTTAATGGAAGATTATAAGGGCTCAGGTTCAGCGCCTGGTTCTATCGCAGCCACCGCTGCGCCTGTCATGGCTGGCTCGGCGGTGAGCGCTGTCTTGTCGCAACCGGCGTCCGCGCCGGCCGTGTCAACTGGTTTGCAACCGGCCTTACCCGCGGACGTCCCCCAATATTTTGTGCCATTGCGCGGTAGCGCTGCAGGCGTGGTCTATCAGCCCATGCTGATCGGCGGCGCAAAGGTGCGTTTTAGCGATACCAAGTCCAGGGTCGATGCGGCGCGAGATGTCACCGCCCTGACCCCGATCCTTGACCAGGTAGTGGCTGTAAACTGGGACTCGGCCCAGGAAGCCAGTTTTGCTCTGAATGATCTTGAAAAAAGCCCGCCCCAGGGGGTTAAATTTGGGGATTTACCCGGCGCAGGGATCAAAGCCAAAAATATGGGTGAATGGGCCAAGGATTTCATTAGCTGGATTTATGGCAGCCAGTCGTTGAAATTGCTGCGCAGCGCCAGCCTGAGCCAATATTCCAGTCCGGATGAGAGCGAGCGCGATTTTCGAGTCCGCTTACAGCAATCTGCCCGTGAGCAACGCGATAACCAGGTGGAGGTCTTGCGTAAAAAATATACGCCCAAGATCACTGCCCTGCAGGAAAAAATCCGTAAGGCTGAGCAGGCGGTTGAGCGCGAAGCTGCGCAGGCCAGCCAGGCCAAAGTGCAGACAGCGCTTTCTTTTGGCGCTACCCTGCTTGGCGCGTTTACTGGACGTAAATTAGCCAGCGCCAGCAATATCAGCAAGGCTTCCAGCGCATTTCGTGGGGTTGGGCGTTCCATGCAGCAGGATGGTGATGTGGGTCGGGCCAAAGATTCGGTAGAAACATATAAAAGCCAACTCGAAGAACTGAATACTCAGTTTAAAGATGAGTCGGATGCGCTTGAAAGCAAAATTGACCCCGCCACCGAAATTCTCGAGACCGTGGTCATCAACCCCAAAAAGACCGACATCAACGTCCAGCTTGTGGCGCTTGCCTGGGTACCCTATCGGACGGATGCCCAGGGTCAATCAACCCCTGCCTGGTAAAATTCAGGCTTCTTGCCAATCCAGAGACGCCCCCAAATGGGCGTCTCTCAGAATGAGGAATAGACAATGACAGAGCTGCTCTATCAGACGGATGCTTACCTCCAGGAGTGTGACGCCAAAATAATTAGTACAGATGTTGAAGCCCGCTCCGTTACCCTTGACCAGACCGTTTTTTATCCCGGAGGAGGCGGACAGCCCTGTGATTTTGGCAAACTAATCGTCGCAGGCGTTGAATACCCGGTTACCAGGGTCAAAAAACAGGGTGAGGATGTGTTGCATTTTTTTGGCGGGGCAAGCCCAATGCCAGAGCCAGGCGCTTCCGTTCGCGCTAGTATTGACTGGGATCGCCGCTATAAGCTGATGCGCACACACACAGCCATGCACATCCTTTGTGGAACGGTTTTTCGCGATTATGGCGCGCTCGTTACTGGCGGTGATATGGAACCGCTTGGGGGGCGCATGGATTTTGAGTTTGAGCGTATGCAAGCTGGCCTTGTGCATGATATTGAAGCCGGGATCAATCAGGAAATTTCCAATGCGCGCGCTCTTAGCGTGAAGATTTTGCCGCGCGAGGAAGCTTTCCATATCCCGGATCTGATCCGCACCAAGATCAACTTGCTGCCAGAGGGGATCACGAAAATTCGTATCGTTGAAATAGTCGGCCTGGATTTACAGGCGGATGGTGGTACGCACGTCAGGAATACTTCGGAGGTTGGGACGGTCAGGGTCGTAGATTACAAATCGAAGGGCGCGATTAACAAGCGCATCTATGTTGCGATCGAATAACAAAAAACAAAAAATATCAGCGAGAATCTGCCACATCAGATATTTTCCGCGTTCTAATCCGGATAGAAACGCAAAGAGCCTGAGTAATACAAATATTTGTTAAGGGATGCATAATAGATGACCGCAAAAGTGATCCTCAACCCGTACTCAAACCGGTGGAACGCCCAGAAGCGCTGGCCGCTGGCTGAAAACGCTCTTCGCATGGCCGGAGTGGACTTTGAACTGGCAGTTTCCGCAGGCCCCGGCCAGATTGCCGAGCTTACCCGCCAGGCCCTGAGCGATGGATTTTCGCCGCTGATCGCCGCTGGAGGTGACGGGACGGTTGGCGAAATGGTCAATGCCTTGGCGCACGCCTCTGTCGAAGGTGCTCCGCTCACGCCCATCGGAGTTTTACCCCTGGGGACCGCCAATGACCTGGCTTATGCGCTAAAAATTCCTTTAGACCTGGGGGAGGCTGCCAAAGTCATCGGGGCTGGAAAAATCCGTTGTATGGATATGGGCAAAGTCAACGATATATATTTTGCCAATAACAGCGCACTGGGCTTGGAGCCGTATGTTACAGTGATTCAAAGCAAAATTACCTGGATCAAGGGGATTGGGCGTTACCTTGTGGCGGCTGTGCTTGCCATTATGGACCGGCCTACCTGGCAGGCGCACCTCGAATGGGATGGCGGCAAGTTTGATGGGCCAGTCTCACTGGTTTATATTGGCAATGGCCCGCGTTCCGGAGGTGTGTTTTTCATGGGACCCCACGCCGACCCGTTTGATGGCAGGCTGACCATTGTTTTTGGACATCGCGCTACCCGCCGAGGCATGTTTGCCTTGCTTCCCAAAACCATGAAGCCGGATACCGGCAGTTACGTTGAGAGCGAGGGGATGCTGGAATTCCCGGTGAGTTGGCTTAAGGTGCATCTCGATAACCCATCCCCGGCCCACACCGATGGGGAGGTTTTCTCGACTGCAATCACGGATCTAGAATATCACATTTTCCCCGGTCGCCTTCAAATGTTGCTGCCTTGATATGTTAAATTTTTCTACAGCGAAATCTCAGTTTTTTTTGCCTGTCCTTAGTCCGGTAAAATAAAGAAATGCGCAACGCTCAAAATTTTTTTACCGCGCTTTTCCTGATCAGCTTTACCATTGCCGTTGGCGGTGGACTTTATTGGGCTAACTTGAATTTCGTCCAGCATGTTCCGGGTGGGGCGGATTTTATTGTTCCCTGGAAAGCCATGCAAAATTTCATGATGGATGGGGTCACACCTTACGGGGAAGTAACCCTCCTCAATATTCAAAATATCATCTATCACCGTCCTGTGCAGGCTGGGCAGTATCCCTACCAAGTCAATATCCCGCTATTTATGCTGCTGCTCTATTTGCCTTTGGCCTGGATTAGCGACCTGACCTTTGCGCGCGCTGTGTGGATGGTGCTCCTCGAATTGGGTCTTTTTGGAGTTGTGCTGGTTTCATTGCGTCTTGCTCGTTGGAAACCCCACTGGTTGTTCTTGCTTTTTATTTTGTTGTTTAGCGTATTTTGGCTGCCATCTGTGGCGATGTTGGTGACAGCGACTTCAGTTATTTTTCAGGCTCTTGTGTTCTGTGGTGTTTTACGCAGCCTTGAACTGGGGTCAGATGAATTGGCGGGCGCCCTGGCAGCCTTAGGCTTGCTTAACATCGAAGCCACCGGCTTGGTGTTCCTGACTCTGGTTATTTGGATTTTTTCCACCCAACGCTGGCGTGTGCTGGGTGGTATTGGTATGACGCTGGCGGTATTAACTGGTTTGTCGTTGTTACTCTACCCGGGGTGGATACTGCCATTCTTTGGCTCCCTGGTTTCCAATTGGCAGTCTGGCGTCATACCTTCCACTTACAGCCTGTTTGAAGGCTGGCTGCCCGGTATTGGCAAGCGCCTGGCCCAAATCCTGGCCGTCGCCGCCTTAACCCTGCTGTTCCTGGAATGGCGCGCCGTCCGCGGGCAGGATGTCCGTTGGCTTTTTTGGACAATTTGCTTTACCGCTGCCATCACCCCGTTGATTGGAATTCCGAATTTTCCGAACTGGTCGGTTTTTACTTTGCCGGGAATCTTGTTGGTTGCTTCGGTCATGGTCCAGCGCTGGAAGCTGCTTGGATTGGGGAGTGCCATCATTGTTTTGGTGGGCGTATTCTCAGGTTTATGGGCAGCCCAGTTGAACGGAATAACTTCTGGATTTATTCTGTTTTACCCGCTGGTACTGACTTTGCTCTTGTATTGGGTGCGTTGGGGAGCAGTTCGCCAGCCTCGCCTATGGGCTGACGAGATTGCGCTCAGGGGCTGAGATGAAGCTTAGGGAATTAATCTTTCTTTTCATGGTTGGATTGATTTTTAATAGTTGTCTGGCCTGGTTCCAGCTCGCGCCGGGATACATGGATGCGGATTACTATTTTGCGGGAGGCCTACGCCTTGTCCAGGGGCAGGGTTTTACCGAAACATACCTCTGGAATTATTTGGATAATCCCCAGGGGTTGCCGCATCCTTCGCATGGATACTGGTTTCCGCTTGCTTCGATCCTTGCTGCGGCCGGGATGTATTTAACCGGGCAGCATACTTTTTGGGCTGCCCGCTTGGGGTTTATCCTGATCGCCGCGTTAGCCGCACCTGTCAGCGCATTACTCAGTTTTCGCATTACTTCGCAGCGCGCTATTGCTTTGGCTGCTGGCTTGCTGGCCGTTTTCAGTGGCTATCATGCTCCCTTTATGCCCACGACGGATAATTTCGGGATTTTCATGCTGCTTGGCGGTCTCTTTTTTCTGATCCTGACTCGTAGTGGACGATTTGCGCACTTATTGCTTGGGTTGGTCGCCGGCTTGATGAACCTTTCGCGCGTGGATGGTTTGCTCTGGCTGGTCGTGGGCGCCGGGGGGATTTTCCTTTTTTGGCTGGACGCCAGACCTCGGCCCAGGCCCGCCTCCTTATTCATTTCCCTTTTTATGTTTGCAGCTGGATATACCTTGGTCATGGTCCCCTGGATGGCGCGCAACATGTCAATTTGGGGTACACCTCTGACCCCGGCAGGCAGCAATGTGATCTGGATGACCCGTTATGACGAGACCTTTGCCTGGCCAGCCAGCCGGATCAATATGCAAAACTGGTTGGCTGCTGGCTGGCAGTCTGCTTTTGAAGGTCGCTTGAATGCGCTCAAGCTTAATTCCATTAATACCATCGGCGCTCAATGCGCCTTCTTGCTCTTCCCATTTATTGTGATTGGTTTATGGGCACTGCGTAAGGATTTTCGCGTCCGGATGGCAGTCTTCAGTTGGTTGGTATTATTTGGCGTGATGAGCCTGATCGTCCCCTTTGCCGGGTCACGCGGCAGCTTTTTCCATGCCGGTGCAGCCCTGCAGCCGGTCTGGTTTACCGCGGCGGTGGTTGGGGTGGATGCGCTGGTCATTAAGGCCCGCGCTCGCGGAAGATTCACACCCGCAGCCCCTCGTGTGTTCCGGGCGTTGCTCGTTCTGCTCATGGCTGCGCTGACAATTGGCCTGGCCCCTATCCCAATCATTGACAACGACTGGAATAAATTCCCGCGTAATTATGCCCGCGTGGAAGCCATGTTGCTACAAAACGGGGCAGAGCCTGCGGATGTGGTCATTGTCGCCAATTCTCCGGGCTATTACGTTGCCAGCGGTCGTTCTGCCATCATAGTGCCTGATGAAAATCTTGAATCTGTTCGCGGGCTGGCTGATCAGTTCGGAGCAAGATTTCTCGTCCTCGAAAAAGCTTATTACACAGATCCAATGATCCCAGTCTATAATAATCCTCAAGATCAGCCTAACCTTTCCTTTCTTGGTGAATTTGACGATGTTCGTGTCTTTGAAATCAAACCCTGATAAGCTACTTTCCCGGCGGGATGTTCTCGTTCTCGCGCTGGCTGTGTTTATCTCGCTGGCGTTTTATATTGCGTTTAGCGCCATAACCTACCGTACCGGTTTTCCGCTGGACGATTCCTGGATCCATCAGACTTATGCCCGAAATTTAGCCCTGCGCGCTGAGTGGTCGTTTTTGCCAGGTGAATTGTCGGCTGGTTCTACTTCGCCGCTCTGGACAGTTCTTTTGTCGATTGGTTTCCTGTTACATCTTTCTCCTTACATCTGGACATATTTATGGGGTGGCATTCTCCTTTTTGGGATTGCTGGGCTGGTTGAGCTTATCCTGCGGCGAACAGTTCCGCTATACAAACCCAACTATCCGTGGGCGGGTTGCTTGTTTGCTGTGGAGTGGCATCTTGTTTGGGCGGCTTTTTCTGGTATGGAAACCATATTACATTGTTTCCTGGTCTTATTTGTGATCAGCATATTATTGTCAGGCACTCGAAATTACCTTGTAGCGGGAATTGTTGTTGGAGTTTCTTTATGGGTTCGCCCGGATGGCTTGACATTGCTTGGGCCGCTGTTTTTGGCCATAATGTTCACCGAATCCAATACGTCCTCGCGTTTGCGTGCTGTGCTGCGGCTTGTTTTTGGTTTCAGCGTTTTCTTTTTCCCTTATCTCTTGTTTAACCTGGTCATTTCGGGTACCCCTATGCCCAATACGTTTTATGCCAAGCAGGCCGAATATGTTGGCTGGCAGTCGACTCCCTTCGTAGAAAGGCTTGCATTTTTTGCTTTTCAGTTTTTTCAGGGTGTAAGTTTTGTCTTAATTCCTGGTTTTATCAAAAAAACAGTTACGGCTTTGCGCGAGCGAAAATGGGGCGAGTTGTTGGCAGTTGTCTGGATGTTTGGCTATATTGTCCTCTATCTTTTGCGCCTACCGGTTTACCAACATGGGCGTTACTACATGCCTGCGCTTGCTGTTTTCCTGCTGATTGGGTTCCAAGGCTTTTTAGAAAGCATGGCCTCCTTGAGAATCCCGCGTAAGTGGGGGTTGCGCACAGCTTATCGGGATATTTTTCTTATGACCCTGGCTGTTTCTTTCGTTTGGGGTGGCTATACTTATGCACAGGATGTCGCTTACATCGAAACTCAGATGGTAGATACAGCCAAATGGATTGCACAGAACATTCCGCAGAGCGCAAAAATTGCTGCGCACGATATTGGTGCGCTCGGATATTTTGACCGGCATTCTATTGTGGATCTCGCCGGGTTGATTTCGCCGGATATCGTTCCACTGATCAATGATGAAAAACGTATAGCGGCTTACATGGATGATCATGGCGTTCAGTATCTGGTGGCTTTTTCTGGTTGGAAGCCAACGCTTACATCGCGAGGAATACAAGTATTTATCAGCAGTGATGAGCAAGCCGCTCAAAGTGGGTTGGGGAGCATGGCTGTTTATCGCTGGATCCAACCTTAAGGCATATTCGAAAAATTGCTCCAACTGCATAGATGTGCTATACTCGAAAATGAAAGATTAGAATATATGGAACCGATAACGGTTGTAATTGTGGATGATCATCCTTTATTTCGGCAAGGTGTGGCTGATGCCCTGTCCATAGATTCGCGTCTGGCTATTATTGGGCAAGCTGCACACGGTGATAGAGGCCTGGAGATGCTATTATCCTTGCGGCCACAGGTTGCCGTGGTTGACGTGAACTTACCAGGTATGAATGGCCAGCAAATTACCCATGAAATCACCTCTGAGCGGGTTCCTACGCGTGTGATCTTAATGACGGCCTATGATGATGGTGAACAAATGTTGCATGCTGCCATTGCTGGCGCTGCCGCCTTTTGTTCCAAAGACGTCCAACCTGATGCGTTAACCAAAATGGTCTTTGAAGTGGCGGGCGGGAATTATGTAATGGGCGGTCAGCCGATGACTCCCAAAGAATTTGAACCTTGGTTAAAGCGCCAATTGGAATCGGTGCGCCGTTCCTACAGCGAGCCCGGAAATCATTTCCATCCCTTGTCAGATCGTGAGATGGAGGTGTTGGTCCAGGTGGTTGATGGAAAAAGCAATAAGGAGATAGCAGTTCTCTTGGGGATCAGTCATCAAACGGTCAAAAATCATATTACGGCCATCCTGCGCAAATTCGGCGTGGAAGATCGCACACAGGCAGTCGTCTATGCGTTGAAGCGTGGTTGGGTAAAACTAGATTACGAAACACGGTTTCAGGAGTAAATTATGCGCTTAGCTGATGATCAACCAGGCCCACTCGAAGATGTTCGTAAAAGTATTCAGATGGAATTCGATGATTCTGGGCGTGCCTTGAAAGAGGTAACGTTGATGATAGAACAAAGCCAGGTGGAAGTTTCGAAACTGTCCCAGCGTAATGCCGCGATCACAGCTCATTTGCAGCAGATCCAAAGCCAGGCCGGGAGCGTTTCTCTTGAAGAAATGCGCATGGCCTATGACTCTGCGTTGGATGTGCAGCAGCGTTTGTTTGTCATGCGGGGACAGTTGGAAAAACTGAAAGGTGACCAGGCTCATCAACAACAGTACCGGACCATGCTGGAAAAAATGATGGCACTCCTTGACAAACCTGCCGAGCCAGGGTCAGGCCCTTCAAAAACCGCGGCAGCCAGTATTGAGAGCATTATCCAGGCGCAAGAGGCGGAACGTCAGCGCCTTTCTCGTCAAATGCACGATGGCCCAGCCCAGGCTTTGTCCAATTTCATTCTCCAAACCGAAATTGCTATGCGCTTGATGGATGTGGATAATGTGCAAGCGCGCGCGGAACTAAATAATTTAAAAATATCTGCCCTGAGTACATTTCAAAAAGTGCGCAATTTTATTTTCGAACTACGCCCAATGATGTTGGATGATCTGGGTCTTTTCCCAACCATTAAACGCTATATAGACACTTTTAAAGAACAGACAGGCATGGAAACTTCTGTTTCCATTTCTGGTCAGGAGCGCCGCCTCGAGTCTTTTATTGAAGTCATGATTTTCCGCGCTTTACAAGAATTATTGGGTAATGCAGCCCGGCACAGCCAGGGAAGTCTTGTAAAAGTAGTTATTGATATGGGCGAAAACCTAATCAAAGTAAGTGTTAATGATAATGGCAAAGGTTTTAACACTGAGACTCTGAACCAGGGAAACAGTCTTGGGCTAAACTTGATTCGTGACCGGGTAGAAATATTGGGCGGGACATTCGAAATCGATAGCACGATTGGCAAGGGTTCGCGGATCACACTGGCAATCCCGGTTAAATCCCTGTAGCGGTTTGCCTCTTTCAATCTATAAAAAATTATGATGATGTGTACTTCAAACAGTGTTTTACTGTATAATCGTATGGAATGAATACATAAAATAAATTAGGAGAATGATATGAAACGGGGAAGCCGCGTTTTGCTATTTCTAGTGATTGTGATTATCATTTTGATCGCGGTAGCATTTTTTGTTATTCGCGGTGGTATATCATTTGGTGGGGCGGGGGCAACTCCAACTTCATCGTCTCCCATGGTGAATATCGTGATCGTTGGCCAGCCGATCAACAGGGATGATGAAATAAAAGAAGAGGCGCTCACGACCATGCCGTATTCCCAGGCGAGCGTGACCGCTAAGATGATAACAGATCAGCAACTGGTTATCGGAAAATTTGCGTTATACCCCTTGGCCCAGGGTATGCCGTTGACCATCGATATGATTGCCGAACGTCCTGGTTTAAACCAGCCTGGTTCTGAAGCGGCAAAAGTGGTCTCACCAGGTCTTGTAGCCATCTCAATTCCGATTTCGCGCTTGAGTTCAGTGGCATTTGGTATTCGCGATGGCGATCGAATCAATGTGATAGCCACGACCATGTTTGTCGATGTAGATTCCAATTTTCAATCCAAGCTGCCCAATTTTACGGCCAAAGTAACCGGACCTGGTTTTTTGCCCGACACGCTGCCGGTTTTGTCTGCTGGTATTGTATCTGGCGGCCAGGGGTCAGAACAGGGGCGCGCCGAGCTCGATCCAACCCTCAATCAGGCCTTGTATATCGTGCCTTCCGAGGCGCAGCGCCCTCGCCTGGTTTCGCAGATGATCTTGCAGGATATTCAGGTTTTGCATATGGGTAATTTTGAGCTTGCCTCGCAAGAATCTCAGACTGTTGTTCAGCAGCCTCAGGAGGGGCAGCCAACACCGACCCCGGTAGTGCAGCCCGATCCCGAGTTGATCACACTGATCGTGAGCCCTCAGGATGCAGTTGCTTTGACGTACCTGATGTATAGCGGCGCAAAATTCAACATGGCCCTGCGCGCTCCGGACGATACTACGCGTGTTGAAACAGAGGCAGCTACTCTCCAGTATCTACTCAGTCAATATGCCATCCCTGTGCCCGCAAAATTGCCGTATGTGATGGATGTGAGTGGCATGAAAGAACCAAATGTAATAGCACCCACACCTCAAGCTCCATAAATTGAAATTCGCAAAATCAAAATTGTAGAATGGGAACAGCTCATGCCGGAAAAAAGCCGCGTACTCGTGGTAGATGATGTCTCCGAGACCAGAGAGAATATTCGGAAATTGCTACAATTTGAATCTGACATTGAGGTTGTGGGCGCAGCTCGCTCTGGGCGAGAAGCGGTTCAGTTAAGCGATGAATTAAAGCCGGATGTCATCCTGATGGACATTAATATGCCCGACATGGATGGCATCACGGCTACAGAATTGATCCGCCAACGCAGTCCGATAGCGCAGATTATTATCTTATCGGTGCAGGGTGATCCGAACTATATGCGCCGCGCCATGTTGGCTGGCGCCCGCGATTTTTTGACGAAACCGCCAATGGCGGATGAGTTAATTTCTGCGGTGCGTCGGGCAGCCGATATGGCCAGGTTGGAGCGGGCAAAATCGGTTCAAGTTTTCGCATCGAATTCAACAACAACTCAACCAGTACTTGGAAGCACCTCGGCTGATGGGCGCATCATCATGGTTTATAGCCCGAAGGGCGGCACAGGCGTCACAACTGTGGCTGTAAACCTGGCCATTACCCTCAATAATGATGAAACGCGCGCAGTTTTGGTGGATGGTAATTTGCAATTTGGGGATGTGGCCATCTTCCTGAATGAGCACGGCAAAAATACAATCCTGGATCTGGCGCCTCGTTCAGAAGACCTTGACCCTGAAGTTGTTGAAGGTGTGATGATCAAACATGCGGGGTCAGGTGTTCGTGTGTTGGCTGCACCGCCGCGCCCCGAAAACGCAGAGCATGTCAGCAGTGAGCAATTTTCGAAGGTGTTAAAGTATTTGCGACAGGTTTATCCGTACGTGGTGGTTGATACCACGCACAATCTTGATGAAATTACTCTGGCAGCGTTGGATGTTTGCGATGTTTTGGTTTTGTTAGTTACTCAGGATATTCCAGCGGTCAAAAATGTCCGCTTGTTCCTGGATCTGATGATGACCATTGGTGTTCCGCGGGAAAAAGTTTGTTTTGTTATGAACAAATATGATAAACGTATCTCAATTACCCCTGAGCGGGTTGGGGATAACCTCAAGCAGCCAATTGTAAGTGTCATCCCGCTTGATGAGCGTATCGTTATTCCATCTGTAAACCGGGGCGTACCATTTATGATCGACAATAAAACGCAACCCATTGCGCGGACCATATTTAGCCTCGCTGAGACAGTGCGTGCTCAATTATCGAAATTCAGCGAATAGCTTTTTACGGTTAAGCCGGAGGTAAGCCATGTCTTTACTAAAACGAATTGAACAAGGCCAGGCGCGAGGCGGCGATCAACCGCCTCAACAGCGACCTGCTGCTTTACCTGGGCCTGGCACTCCGGGCGAACAAGGTGGTGGAGGTCTTTCAGCTTTACAGGCGCGGCGAGTCTCTGCACCTAATACCACGCCGCAGGCTGGAACATATTTCGACTTGAAAACCAGGGTACAAAATAAATTACTGTCTGAGCTGGATCCATCCATGGATATCACCAAGACAGAAGAAGTTCGCAAGACAATTTTGGGGTTATTTGAACAGATTTTGAATGAGGAGAATATTGTCCTCTCCCGCCCCGAGCGCCAGCGTCTTTTTGAACAGATCTCAGCTGAAATTCTTGGTTTTGGTCCCCTACAGCCTTTACTTGAAGACGAGTCAATCACTGAAATAATGGTGAACGGGCCTAAAAATATTTATGTTGAACGAAAAGGGAAATTAGTTCGCGTTCCCGTGGCATTTGAGGGTAACGACCATGTGATGCGAGTCATCGATCGTATTGTTGCGCCATTGGGCCGCCGAATTGACGAGTCCAGCCCTTATGTAGATGCCCGTTTGCCAGATGGCTCCCGTGTAAATGCAGTCATTCCGCCAATCTCTTTAGTTGGCCCGGCGCTCACCATTCGTAAATTTTCCAAAACGCCAATTACCATTGAGCAAATGATTGGTTATGGATCAATAACTCCTGAAGCGGCTGAATTTATGAAGGCCTGCGTAATTTCACGTTGTAATATTGTGATTTCAGGGGGTACTGGTTCTGGCAAAACGACTTTGTTGAACGTTCTTTCAGGTTTTATTCCATCTGACGAGCGGATTCTGACGATTGAAAATGCGGCAGAACTTCAATTACGCCAGGAGCACGTGGTAACACTGGAATCACGCCCAGCCAACATTGAAGGTCGCGGAGAAATCACCATTCGTCAACTGGTGGTTAATGCTCTTCGTATGCGCCCCGACCGTATCGTCGTCGGTGAAATTCGCGATGAAGCCGCCCTGGACATGCTGCAAGCCATGAATACTGGTCATGATGGCTCGATGACGACTGCCCATTCCAACAGTCCTCGTGATACTTTAAGTCGTTTGGAGACAATGACCCTAATGGCGGGTATGGATCTACCTGTGCGTGCCATTCGTGAACAAATTTCTGCAGCAGTTCATCTTGTTTGCCACCAGGAACGTATGCGCGATGGTACTCGTAAGGTTACCTACATAACAGAAGTAAGTGGTATGGAAGGTGAAATTATTACCACGACCGATTTATTTCTCTTTGAACAAACCGGAATTGAAAATGGGAAAATTGTGGGTCGATTACGGCCCACTGGTTTGCGCCCGAAATTCATGGATAAAATTGAAGCCAGTGGCATCCATTTGCCCCCATCAATCTTTGGCGTTGGCAGCGGGCGTCGTTACTAATAAATTTCGCTGAATTGATTGCATTTCGGAATATGTCCTCAAGGGCATTTGGCGAAAGTTTTTATAAATCTGATGAAACGACTTTGTTCTTGACTTTAGGTGCATTATGTCTGCCATTGCGATATTGTTGATCGGTACGATTATTATCTTGATCCTGATTGCGATTGGGGTATATATATCGTCGAATAGCGAACAAACGCTGGTTGAAGACCGGTTGGGTCGTTATTTGGACGATGATCAGGGTAAAAAAGAATCGAAAAAAGATGATTCTTCAACTCCGCTCACAGAATGGGTCAATCGGCGCGTAGAAAGTTCATCTCTTGGAGATCGCATTGCAAAGAACCTTGCTCGCGCTGATCTAAAGTTTAAATCCGGTGAATTTGTTGCGTTTATCTTACTTTTGGCCACATCTCTTGGTTTGCTGGGTTTCCTTTTTACGGGTACAACCTTGCCTGCCAGGTTCCTTTCTGGCGTGCTGGGGGTCAGTTTTGGCGTTGCAATGCCGATCATTTATTTACGATCTCAGCAGGGCAAGCGGTTAGCAAAATTTTCTAGCCAACTTCCTGATATGTTAAACCTTGTAGTGAATGGGCTTCGCGCGGGTTACTCCACCATGCAAGCTTTGGAAGCCGTTAGTAAGGAAATGCCTGCCCCCATCAGTGATGAATTTCGACGCGTAGTTCAAGAAATGCAGCTCGGTATTCCGATGGATAAGGCCTTGGAAAATCTTATTCGTCGTATCCCCAGTGAAGACCTCGATTTTGTGATTACCGCGATTAATGTACAGCGCGAAGTAGGTGGTCCGCTGGCAGAAATCCTCGATACGATTGCATTCACTATTCGTGAACGCATTCGTATTAAGGGCGAAATTCGGGTGATGACATCGCAAGTTGTTATGTCTGGGCGCATTCTCTCAGGCGTACCATTTTTTGTGTTTGTGATTCTCTGGTTTATCAACCAGGAGTATATGGGCGAGTTTTTCAAAAACATTGTCTGCGGCGGTACTGCTTTAGGCGTCGGTTTAATCATGATTGGCATTGGGTATGCAATCATGATGAAAATTGCGGATATCGAGGTGTAATATGGATTGGTCAGTTATTGTTATCATCGCAATAATCGTTGTTTTAACCATTGCTGCGGCATTGATCTATGTCGGTCAGAATTTGCCTAGCCAGGGCAATACTGATAATTTTGCAGATCGCTTAAGCGAATTTTCACAAAGTGGCGAAGCGGTTTCTTTAGATCAAATTGAACTTTCTCTACCTTTCAGCGAACGCGTGATTTACCCACTTCTGCGCCGGTTCGGTGAGATGTCATCCAAGAATACACCCCAAAGCGTGCTGCTAGAAACAACGCGTAAACTTGAATTGTCGGGCAAAGCTGGTTTTATGGATGCGCCGATGTTTTTAGTCTCGCGCTTTATTGTGGCTGCGGTCCTCGGCGCTATCGTTTTTTTTGTATGTACCTTCAGTATCCTGGCGCAGCCACTTTCACGCGCTTTACTTTACTCAATGATTGGCCTGGCCATCGGATTTTTTTTCCCCCAAATGTGGTTGGATGAGCAGATCAAGAAGCGGCAACTTGAAGTTCGCAAGGCTATGCCAGATGCCCTCGACTTGTTAACTATCTGCGTAGAGGCCGGGCTTGGTTTTGATGCAGCTATGTCAAATGTGGCGAAAAAATGGGAAAATGAGCTGTCTCTGGGTTTTGCCCGTGCCATTCGGGAAATCCAGCTTGGCAAGGTCCGGCGAGATGCTTTAAAGAGCATGGCTGAGCGAATTGACCTAGCGGAGATGTCCAGCTTTGTGGCAGCTATTATCCAAAGCGAGCAGCTCGGCGTGAGCATGGCCAAGGTTTTGCGCATCCAGGCAGAGCAAATGCGTATGCGTCGTCGCCAATATGCTGAAGAACTTGCTCACCAAGCGCCGGTGAAGATGCTGCTACCAATGGTCGGATTTATTTTCCCATCCATTTTTATTGTGCTGATGACACCAGCTGTTTTACAGATTATGAAAGTAAATCTAGGCGGTGGATAACCCTTGACTTTGAAACCCAGCCTGGCTTACCACTTTTATCATTTATTGTGGAGCGGCCTGGACTTTTTTTTCCCTCCAGCTTGTGGCGGATGTGGAAAATTGGGCGCGCGTTGGTGTAATGATTGCCAGCTCAAGCTGGTTCCAGTTCCGCTCCCGGTATGTGAAATTTGTGGCATGTCACAACACAAAACTGGAGTTTGTAAAGAATGCCAAACAACACGACCAGCGTTTTATGCGCTAAGGTCGTGTTGTGTTTATTGCGAGCCCGTTCGTCCTGCATTGATAAAATTAAAGTATTACCGTGAAATTGGGTTGGGCGAAGCCTTGGCTTGGAATGCGGCTCTCTGTCTGGATGGATTGGGCTGGCAAGTAGATGCGATACTTCCAATTCCGTTAAGTGAACAAAGATTTGCAGAACGAGGCTATAATCAAGTTGACTTAATCGCACATCCGCTGGCAAGATTGTTAGGCTGGCAATATCTTCCCGGTGCGTTGCGCCGTATTCGGCATACTGCTTCTCAAGTAGGCCTCGGCGCTGAGGCGCGTCGCAAAAACGTCCTGGGCGCATTTCAGGCACAATCTCGTATTGTGACAGGAAGAACTCTTTTGCTGATTGATGACGTTGCTACCACTGGCGCTACTCTTGTTTCTGCTTCGCGCACTTTGTTGGATGCCGGAGCTAGCAGAGTTTATGCATTGACCTTTGCCAAGGCCATGCAGAAGTATGACTTCGATTTTGAAAAGTCATTACCATCTCGCCCGTTGCGTTGACGGGTGAGATTTTCATCCTACCGTCCTTAACGAGGAGGCACTATGGCACAGAATCTTGAGATAATTGGCCGAGAGTTTGAGTTAACGGATCACATGCGTGATTACGTTACCAAAAAAGTGGCGAAGTTAGATCGTCACCTTGATTCGATCGATCTGATTCGAATTGATCTCGCATTTGTGAAGGCAGCTCGTAGCGCTGCGGACCGGTATGTAGCCCAGATGACGGTTAACGGCAAAGGTTTTATCCTGCGCTCTGAAGAACGTTCTGATGACATCCGGACTGCCTTGGATGCCGCCATGGAAAAATTATCCCGCCAAATTGATCGTTTTAAAGATAAACATAAACGCGGCCGTGGCGATGGCAAATCAGCTGCGGAAGTTGTCCCTGATGCGGAGACTGCTGTTGATGACCAATTGGAAGAACTGCCAGTAATTATGCGCCGAAAGAAATTCGATTTAATCCCCATGGCTGAGGATGAAGCCATCGAGCAAATGAAGTTGTTAGGTCACGATAATTTCTTTGTTTTTTACAATGTCAAAGTCGACGCGGTCAACGTGTTGTATCGCCGCCGTGATGGCACTTATGGTTTAATCGAACCGCGGGTGCGGTAAGTATATTCCCTGGAGGTAACATTCTTTCGCTGTGCCGCCAGGGGTAGATGCAGAGTAAAATAGACTGACCTTTGAAGGTCAGTCTATTATTTTGGAGATTTTATGGAAAATATCGATTTTGATGATGCTATCCTCGAGCCCGGATGGGAAGGTAAAATTGATTTCGAATCAATCGAGAGTGCTATTGAAAAAGTGATCGTAGCGGTTGGGGAGGATCCTAACCGCGAAGGGCTTCAAAAAACCCCTGCCCGCGTGGCGCGTATGTATGCTGAACTCTTTGCAGGTTATCGGACTGACCCGGTGGCAGTTGTCAACAATGCCATCTTTGATGTTCAATATGATGAAATGGTCCTTGTTCGCGACATTGAATTTTACAGCCTGTGTGAACATCACATGCTGCCCTTCATGGGGCGGGCACACGTTGCCTATATCCCGGAGGGAAAAGTGCTTGGCCTTTCCAAGATCCCACGAATCGTTGATATGTATGCGCGGCGACTGCAAGTCCAAGAACGAATGACTCGCCAAATTGCAGACTTTTTGCGCGATCTGCTTCATCCACAGGGCGTTGCTGTCGTGATTGAAGCTATGCACCTGTGTTCCATGATGCGTGGAGTCAAAAAACATAACGCGCGCATGACTACATCTGCTATGCACGGGGCCTTCCGTGCTAACCTGGCCACTCGCCAGGAATTTCTCGATAATATCTCCCGCGGATCAACTCAACTTCATATTTAACCTGCAAGACCGGTACTCTTTGATTTTTTACGACCTTATGGATTCCGGCCAAAGCCAGGCTGTATTTATTCATTATTCAGGGTCGGGTTAGAACCTCGTTCGATCTCTACCCCAACCGAGTGCGTAAATCCAATTGCCTGGGTCTTTTCTATCCTGATTTTTACCTGCTGCACCCCCTGTGTTTCGAGACACAAGCTGGCGATATCTTCAGCGAGAGCCTCGACGGTTAATCGTTGCGATGTTTGTGCATGCGCTTGTACTTTTAGCGCGACCTTCTCATAGTCCACGCAGTTGGCGATGTCGTCTTTTTCTGCGGATTTTCGAATGTTAGTGAACATTATAATATTGATGATAATTTCTTGCGGTGTGATGCGCTCGTGATCGTAAATTCCGATGATTCCAGTGACTCGCAGGTCTTTAATAAATACTTTGTCCATGTCATTTCCTTCATAGTCAGTTATTTTGATTTATTCTAACCAATGCGGAGAATCCGGTGGCCAGAATAATCCATGCAAGAATTTGGGCTATGCGTACTCCGCCTAAAATCGTGAAGCTGTCGCCATGAAACCCTTCCAGGAATAGGCGCGCTGCCGCTGTCAGAGCAACAAAGACAAAAAATAAATTGCCTGCCCGGCTAATGATGGATTTGAACCGGATTATAACCAGGCCAAGGATGATAGCCGCGGCCACCAGCTCGTAAAACTGTGTTGGGTGGCGTTTTGCGCCCCATAAATTTATCGCCCAGGGCAGGTTTGTTTCGGAGCCGAAAGCTTCGCCCGAAGCGATATGCGAAATTGCCAGCCCAACTGCCATCACTGCCAACAACGGGGTTAGTAGGTCGAGCGTTTCCCAGAATGGCAGCTTATTGCGTTGTCCATAAATGATCATTCCAAGCAATACCATCGCGGAACCGCTAAATCCGGCGAGCATTCCCGGGTTCAACGAGAAAAGACTCAGCGGGGATTGAATGAAGGCGGACGGATATTGTAGAACGTATCCAATCCGGGCTCCCAGTAAACCGGCGACCAGACCTGTAAACACAAGGTTGTACAGCCCCTCCGCGGTAATATCACGCCGGGCAGCTAATTTTTCCGCCAGGGACAGGCCAAACCAGAAAGCCAACAACAGGCTAAACTGTGGAACGGGAATTACTAGCGGGCCGATAGGGAGGGTAGGTAGCATTAGCGTGTGTCCTGTAAGAGCTTTTCTACCCGGCTGATGAGCAGCGCTTCTGCCATCGGGCCGCCGACGATTACATCGCGAATCACTCCGTCTGATCCGATGAAGAACGAAGTAGGCAGCGATTGGACGCGATATAACCTGGTTGTCGAACCGCTTTCGTCAAGTAGGATCGGAAAGCTTAGTTTGTTATTTTGGACAAAGATCTGCACGTTGGCGAGCGTATCTTGCGCGGTTGAATCGATGCTTAAGACAACAAAGCCTTTATTTTTATAGGTCTGGTACACACGTTCTATGGCAGGCATTTCTGCCTGGCAAGGTGGGCACCACGAAGCCCAAATATTGATCAGGATGACCTTTCCCTGCAAATTGGAGAGGGTTATATCTTGGCCATCGAGCGTTTTTAAGGTGAAATCTGGGGCTAGAAAACCTGTTTGTGCTGCGGGGATCTGTCTGCTGGTTGTGGCATTGGCAGGGACTATTGACAACCAGATCCAGCCCAGGCCCAGAACCAGGATAATTATGTAATAAAGTCGTGTACCGAATGGTTGCAAAAATTTCATTTTGCCTCTATAGTATAGGTAATCATAAAGGTGATCGTTCGATGGAAATTAGTGGATTAGATGCATAATCATGTTATTTGATACAACCCTCTTCATCGGTGTAGATCCTTCTGGTGGGCGCCAGCCCTTTACCTATGCTGCATTGGACCAGAGTGGAAAACTGGCGGCCACCAGTAGCGGCGAGATGGATGATGTTTTGGCTTTTATTAGCGGGCAGCCATCTGTATTTGTGGCTGTTAATAGTGCGCCGCGTCCAAGCCAGGGGTTGGTGCGCCAGGAAGATATCCGCCAGAGTCTGCCGCCTCTGCATATTTCCGGACGCAGCCTGGATATGCGACTTGCGGAGCATCAACTCCGACAACACGGTATCAATATTTCGATGACGCCGGCTCGGAAAGAGTTGTGTAGTAATTGGGTTCAGACTGGGTTTGACTTTTACCAACGGATTAAATCTCTTGGTTTTCAGCCTTTCCCTACTTTGGATGCGTCTCATCAATGGTTGGAAACCCACCCGCATGCTTGTTTTTGTTCGCTGTTGGGGCAAAATCCGTTGCCGAGAACTTTGCTGGAGGGTCGCCTGCAACGGCAGTTGATACTCTATGAGCAAGGATTGGTCATGCGTGATCCGATGGATTATTTTGAAGAGATCACGCGCCATAAGCTGCTGCGTGGCGTACTCCCGGTTGAACAAGTTTACAGCGCTGAAGAATTGGACGCTATTGCTGCAGCGTATGTTGCTTTTGTGGCTTGTCGTCATCCCGAGCGGGTCCTAAAAATCGGCGATGTCGAAGAAGGACAAATTACCTTGCCGGTGTCACAATTAAAGGAAAAATACTGATTTCAAAGACAAAACGGCGTGCCTGAGTGACCATCGCCGTTTTGTCTTTTGTTGGTTTAATTTTCCTGGGTTAACTGCGCACAAAAATATAAATAAACATTCCAAAGATCAGAGCTCCAATTCCTGCAAGGACGATCGTCAACTCCACGGAAAATCTTTGAACAGATCATATCCGTTACAGGCGGATAATAAATCCGCAGTATTCACACTTGACGGAATCTTGTCCGCGCAGGATGACTTGATCCAGATTTGCGCCACAGGACGAGCATTGTACCGGGATACTTTTGGCCTTGTCTACTTCAGTTTGATCGATGGCTACGGCTCGATCTTTGTCGAAATCCTTGGTCTTGGTGCGGTTGATGAGCTGCAGCCATTCGCTGCCCTCGTTCCAAATGTGCAGGTGAATGCTTTCAAGCGCAGCGCCTTCCTTATTGCGAATATCCAGATGGTCCTCGTTTTTAAGCATACCCTGTTTTGATGGTTTGACTTCATCAATCAGCATTACAGGGGTTTCCCACTTTAGTTCCTGTACTTTTTGCTTGGCGGTGGTAATGAACAGGATTTTCTTTGTGGCGACTTCCTCTTTTTGCTCAAACAGCAGGCGTTGGTCGGTTAAATAAAGCACGCCCTCAGGATCGTCATTACGTTCTTTGACATCCTTGCACCATACTGCTTTGACTGCCCTCAGCCCACCTTCGGTGGGTAGTAGTGTGAATTTGGCCTCAGCAAGTTGGGTCAACATATAGTCAATATCGTCAAGGTGGTTTTTAATGCCGTTGACCTGTCTGTTGAACGAATCATACATGCCAGTAACAGTGCTTTCGGCTGAACGTACCTTGTCTTCTAACATCCCCATTTCGTTCTCGATGGATGAGATCAAAGTCTGCGCAGCGGATGGATTTGTGCGCAATCCATTGAGTTGTGTCATCTTGAGTTCTATCGAGCGAATGGATCCTTGCAGACCAGTTGACTGCATATTTATCTGTGACACCAGTGGTGGACGGAGCGAATTCCACTGGATGGCAAGGTCTGCAGCCTGGGCCTCCAGGGTCTTTTCAAAAACGTAGCCAGCAGTGCGCAGGTTTGAAATGCGCTGTCTCATGCCATTAACGATGGTTTGCAAGTCCTCGATTGCATTGAGCGCGTTTTTGAGACGTACGCTGTCTTGCATCCAACCGATCCTGGTTTGGAGCGAACTGATGTTACTAGCGATTTGTTCAACGGGTGTAGGTGTAGTCATATATCTCCTCAGATATCAATTGAACCATTGATTGATACCTTAAAGTATAAACCAAAATACCACATGGTAAAATAGCTAGAATTGAAATAATTGGATGCTTTGAAAAGTGCTTGCAGCCTAAAGCCCGGCACTGTCAGGGAAAAAGATTCGCAACCTCATTATTTTCAGACACCACTTTTCTGGTTTTGGTTAAAGTGTTCTCAAGCCAACCTAACTCGGCAAGAAGAGGTTTTTATGTCTCCCGAACTTCAACAAGAATGTATTAATTCAATCCGTTTTCTATCTGCAGATGCCGTTCAGCAAGCCAATTCTGGTCATCCCGGTTTGCCAATGGGGGCAGCGACGATGGCTTTTACCCTGTGGACCCGTCATCTTCATCATAACCCACGGAACCCGCAATGGCCGAACCGTGACCGCTTTATCCTTTCGGGCGGGCATGGTTCGGCTCTTTTGTATTCGCTGTTGCACCTTACTGGATATGATGTTTCTCTGGATGAAGTGAAACGTTTTCGCCAATGGGGCAGCCTGACCCCAGGTCATCCGGAATTTGGCCTTACGCCTGGAGTGGAAACCACGACTGGTCCTTTGGGCCAGGGATTTTCCAATGGTGTGGGCATGGCTATTGCCGAAGCGCATCTGGCTGCGGAATTTAACAGCCCTGAGCATAAGATTGTTGACCACTACACTTATGCTATTGTCACGGATGGCGATTTAATGGAGGGAATTTCATCTGAAGCTGCCTCGCTTGCCGGGCATTTGCAGTTGGGAAAATTGATTTACCTGTATGATGATAATCACATCTCCATTGAAGGCGGCACACAGATTACATTTTCTGAAGACCGGATGGCTCGGTTTGCTGCTTATGGCTGGCATACCCAAATCGTGCTGGATGGTAACGATGTGGATGCTATCGATGCGGCGATCCGGGCGGCCAAGATAGATTCTCGCCCGTCGATTATTGCAGTGCGCACAACTATCGGTTATGGTCTGCCCTCACGGGCTGGAACAGCCAAGGCGCATGGCGAACCGCCGGGCGACGATGAACTTAATGGCGCTAAACAAGCCCTTGGCTGGCCAGTGGAGCCGCGTTTTTACATTCCTGTCGAGGTGCAAACATATTTCCACCAGGCGCAAGCAGGTTTTGCCGGGCTGGAACAAGCCTGGATGAATGTGTTCAGCGAATACAAGCTTGAATTTCCCGAGAAGGCCGCCGAGTTTGAACGACGCTTGAAAGGTGAACTTCCTATTGGGTGGGATGTTGATTTACCTGTTTACAGCGCAGACCCTAAGGGTGTGCAGACGCGCGTCGCTTCGGGCAAAGCACTTAATCATTTCGCGGCCAAAATTCCTGAATTGATCGGCGGTTCGGCAGATCTGGCTCCCTCCAATAATACTGCTATGGCTGGCTTAGGCGAATTTCAGAAGGAAACGCCCATCGGCCGAAATATGCATTACGGTGTTCGCGAACATGCGATGGGAGCAGTTGTAAATGGCATGGCTTATCACGGTGGCTTGCGCCCATTTGGCGCGACTTTTCTTGTCTTTGCTGATTATTTGCGCCCGGCCCTGAGGCTCTCAGCGCTTTCGCATTTAGCCTCGATCTGGGTTTTTACCCACGATAGTATCGGTGTTGGCGAGGATGGACCCACACACCAACCGGTAGAGCACCTGGCATCTTTACGTACTATTCCAAATCTTGTCACTATTCGTCCTTGCGACGGAAATGAGGCGGTACATGCCTGGAGGGTGGCATTGGCGCGAAATCTGGCCCCGACAGCCCTGATCTTCACTCGTCAAAACCTACCTACCCTTGACCGCAGTATTTATTCTGATGCTGCTTATTTGGAGAAAGGTGCCTACGTGCTGGCTGATATGGGCGATAATTCACCGGAATTGATCTTAATGGCTTCTGGTTCTGAGGTCGCTTTGATCGTGGACGCAGGAGCTCGGCTGGCTGCTGAGGGCATCAATATCCGCCTGGTGTCTGTTCCAAGTTGGGAATTATTCATGATGCAAGAGCCGGCTTATCGCGAGATGGTTTTACCACAGGCTGTTAAAGCCAGGCTGGCAGTTGAAGCGGGCATCGGCATGGGCTGGGAGAAATTTGTTGGCGATTCCGGTGCCATTATCAGTCTTGAGCATTATGGCGCTTCTGGTCCAGCCAGTATTTTGTTCCGAGAATTTGGCTTTACGGTTGAAAACGTATTCGCTACAGCCAGAAAATTGGTGGTGAAATGAAGGTAGCTGTTGCTTGCGACCACGCAGGTTTTTCCTTAAAAGCGACAGTGATGGAAGTAATTCGTGCGGAGGGTCATGACCTGATTGACCTGGGCACAGATAGCAGCGAAGCGGTCGATTATCCTGATTTTGCGGAAAAGCTTGGTCGCTCTCTCCAGGTGGGAACTGTGCAACGTGGAGTTTTACTGTGCGGTTCTGGCATAGGCGCTGCTATCGCGGCGAATAAAATGCATGGTGTCTACGCTGGCGTATGCCACGATACTTATTCGGCGCACCAGGGTGTTGAACACGATGATATGAACGTCCTTTGCATTGGTGCGCGCATCATTGGCCCGGAACCAGCGCGTGAAATTGTTGAAGCTTATCTGCGTGCGCGTTTCATTGGCAATGATCCTGGGCAGGACCGGCATAAGCGCCGGGTAGAAAAGGTACGTAAACTGGAAAATTAAGTATTTGCGCGGAATTTTAGTTTTCACAATATAGGATTCCGCCGATTGGAGACAAGATGACAGAAAACATAAAGGATCTGACCAAACTAGGTCAATCGCTGTGGTATGACAATATTCAACGCCGCTTGCTGGCCAGGACCCCAACCGGTGAAAATGGCGAGCTGGCAGCGATGATTGCCCGCGGCGATATCCGTGGGGTTACATCCAACCCGAGCATTTTTCATAATGCTATTGCTAAGTCGCATGATTATGACTCGGCGCTCATGCCTTTGGCTCTTTCTGGTTCGAATGCTGAGCAGATCTTCTGGCAATTGGCGATTGAGGATATCCGCGCTGCTTGTGATCTGTTTCAGCCGCTATATGCTGAAACTTATGGCGGAGATGGTTATGTCAGCCTGGAAGTCAGTCCATACCTGTCTGGCGATACAGACGGAACGGTTGCCCAGGCGAAGCACCTCTGGCATACGGTCAATCGACCGAATTTGATGGTTAAGATTCCGGCGACAAAGGCTGGTATTCCAGCCATTCGACAGGCCATCGCTGCCGGGATCAATGTCAATGTTACCCTTATCTTTTCGATTGAGCGCTATAAAGATGTAATGGATGCCTATCTAAGCGGACTTGAAGATTGTCTTTTAGCCGGCGGGGATATTGAAAATATCCATTCTGTGGCCTCTTTCTTTATTTCGCGAGTCGATAGCAAGATTGACCCCCAGCTCCCCTCGGGATCACCTTTACTTGGCAAAGCGGCGATTGCCAATGCCAAACTGGCTTATGATGAATTCCGCAAATTTTTTGCTGCTCCCCGCTTCGGAAAACTTCAACTGGCCAAGGCAAACTTTCAACGTCCCTTATGGGCTTCAACCAGCTGTAAGAACCCGGCGTATCCAGATACCCTCTACGTAGATAGCCTGATAGGTCCGGCCACAGTCAATACTGTCCCTCCGGTTACGCTTGACGCATTTCGTGATCACGGTAAAGCCAGGCTGACGCTTCTGGATGGCGTAGATGAATGCCGCAGCCAGATCGTTGAACTTGAAAAACTCGGTATTTTGATGGAAACTGTTACCACAGAATTGGAAGCCGAGGGAGTTAAATCTTTTGTGGATGCCTTTACGGCTCTCTTACAGACTATTGACGAGCGGCGGGCTGTCGTTGTTGCCCAACTAGGCGCACTGGCCGAACCAGTCGAGCAACGCGTTAAGCAATTGGAAGAAATCCGTGCAGTTGAACGAATGTGGAACATAGATCCCTCGCTTTGGACAGATGATCCCAAAAGCCAGGCTGAGATTAAATCTCGCCTGGGGTGGCTGGGCTTGCCTGAAACCTCGCGCGCGGCGTTGCAAGACATTAGCGCTTTTTCGGCGCATGTTCATGCAGCTGGTTTTACACACTTCCTATTACTCGGCATGGGTGGGTCTTCGCTTGCGCCGGAAGTTCTCAGCCTGACTTTCAAGCTTCAACCAGGACTGAAATTTGCTATTCTTGATTCGACCGACCCCGGACAATTACTTGCCACCGCCGCGCAATTCCCACTTGAGAAGACGATGTTCATCGTTTCGAGTAAATCTGGTGGAACGGCTGAAGTCACGGCGATGTTCCATTACTTTTGGGCACAAGCAGAAAAAGCTCTTGGAACCAGGGCAGGACGGCATTTCATCGCAATCACCGACCCGGGAACATCCCTTGAGGCTCTCGCCAAAAAGTATGCCTTTGCGAAAATATTTAACGCCGATCCTTTGGTCGGTGGTCGCTATTCTGTATTGACTCATTTTGGTCTTGTTCCCGCAGCATTAATGGGCATTGATCCAGGGTACTTGCTTGCTCGCGCCGCCTGGATGTCTGCCCAATGCGCCGCGGATGTGCCTGCGGGTCGCAATCCGGGTTTAACGCTGGGCGCAGTGTTAGGTCAGGCTGCCTTGTCAGGGCGTGACAAACTGACCATTGTCGCCGACGCTGGTGTGGATTCTGTTGGCTCATGGATGGAGCAGCTAATTGCAGAATCGAGCGGCAAGTTGGGTTACGGGATTGTTCCGGTTGATCTGGATTCGCTCGGCGAGCCGTCTGCGTATGGGCCAGACCGGCTGTTTGTTTATCTCCGCCAGGATGGTAAATTCGATTTGGCTTTAGCAGCTCTCCAACAGGCCGATCAACCTGTCCTGGTCTTCGACTTGCCTGATCCATATGATCTTGGCGCAGAATTTTATCGCTGGGAATTTGCCACAGCCATAGCCTGTGCCATTCTGGGCGTTAATGCTTTCGACCAACCGGATGTTCAGGATGCCAAAGACCGCACCAACTCAAAAATCGAGACCTATAAAAAAGAAGGCGAACTGACCGAGGCTAACCCTGTTTGGGCTCAGGGTGGTATGAAAATTTTTACCCCCCAGGCCGTAAAGGGAAATAGTCTGGCAGCAATTCTGGATACTTTCCTTGGTCAGGCATTACCAGGTGATTATGTTGCCATCAATGCCTATTTACCACGCGATGCGGCTATGTCTGGCTTATTAACGAAACTACGCTTAGCGATTCGAGCGCGTACTGGTTGTGCCACAACGGTCGGTTTTGGCCCGCGATTTCAACATTCCACCGGGCAGCTGCACAAGGGTGGTGTAAGTGGTGGTTTTTTCCTGCAAATCACATCAGAGCCAAATCAGGATGTAGACATCCCAGGCCAGGATATGACCTTTGGCGTGCTCGAACATGCTCAGTGGCTCGGTGATTATGAAGCCTTGGCGGCGCGCAACCGGCGAATTTTGCGTATTCACCTGCCTTCCCCAGATAGCTTGCAAATAATATTTGATAGCCTGAAGTAAAAAAAAGAGCGGGATTTCCCGCTCTTTTTTTCGCTCAATCAAAGACCGTTTTTAACCTTAAGAAGCGCTTTTTTCCCAAGTTTATCCAACCACTTGAGGGCAACGGGCTGGCTGCCAAGCCAACCAGTGATTGTGCTGATCAGCCTGATTATTCCCTGAGGTGGCTCGGGCAGAGACATCGCCGGGCCAAAATTGACCTGGCGCTCACCCACCTGGAATATATAGCGTCCAGTGCGCTGAATGACTGGTTGACTGGCTAAAAAATTTTGCAGGGTTTCGCGTTCAGAATTTGCCAGCCACTGGGGCAGGTCCGAAGTGGCTTTGAAGTTACACACCTGCGCCAGTTGTTGCAGCATGATATTCTGTTCGGGTGTTAACCTGGTTTCTTTCGTACGAAAAAAAGCCACGTCAGGGTCGGTCTGGACGAGAGGCGCCAGCCATAACCGGTTGATTGTTGTGCGTATCGCATTTTTTGCCCCTGGCGTGGCCGGGTTGGAGAGTAAAACGGCATCCCGGTAGCTTTCCCATTCTGCTCCCACGTCAGGGCCGATGCGCATGCCGTTACACAAGCCAAGCGAGGGGATGATTGGCGCGCCGCAGGTCAGAAAATAGGCATCTTGCCCCAATGCTTCCCGAATAACATAGAGCCCGTGCCGGTACGCGGCTTCACGCGGCATTTCAATGTGTCGCTTCCCGGGCAGTGCGCCTGCGTACAAAAAATCCAATTTGATGTAGTCGTATCCCCAGGCGCGGACCTGTTTCATCAGTGTTGCCAGCCAGTCGAGAGCCTGGGGATGGGTGGT
>CAZHWV010000045.1:0-28333 GCA_964536185.1 uncultured Anaerolinea sp.
GACCCTTAGCATCAGCCGGGGTCCCTGGAGCAATTACCTTGAGCCCAGGGAAATGGGCAAATATGGCATCAGGCGTCTGGGAATGTGTTGCCCCAAGCTGGCGCCCACCACCACCCACGGCACGGATAACCAAAGGCAATGTAAACTGGCCACCAAACATGTAATGCAATTTGGCCGCCTGGTTAACGATAAAATCCATTGCAGAAAACGCAAAATTAATGGTCATTAATTCAGCGACCGGACGCTGACCAACCATTGCTGCCCCAATTGCGCCGCCTAGAATGGCATTCTCGGCTATTGGGGTATCTTTCACCCGCTCCGGACCATATTTATCATAAAAGCCCTTGGTAACAGCATAAGAGCCGCCCCAAACACCAACTTCCTCGCCCAGGATGAAAACAGATGGGTCTCTGTCCATCTCTTCCATTAATGCCTGAGAAATTGCTTCGCGCATCGTTATCTTAGCCATTTCAATCCCTAGTCCGCATCTGCATAAATATCTTTGAATAATTCATCCATACCAGGCTCGGGGCTGGCTTCTGCAAATTCCACAGCCCTGACAATTTCTGCTTCTACTCTCATGTCAATTTCATCTAGTTGAGCTACAGAAATATTTTGTTGCTCCAAATCCTTATGGAAAATTCCGATAGGGTCACTTTCTTCCCATTTTTTCACTTCTTCCTGCTTGCGATATCTTTCGGGATCGCCCATTGAATGACCGCGGAAGCGATAAGTCATAATTTCCAACAATAGCGGCGCGCCCTTGGTACGAACATAATCGATGGCTTTCTGCGAGGCTTCATAGACTTTCATCACATCCATGCCATCTACACGATCGTTAGCCATTCCATATCCTTCCGCCTTTTGACGGATCTGGGATACGGCTGAAGCACGGTCTACAGCTGTGCCCATCCCGTATTGATTGTTCTCACAAACCCATAGAACTCGCAAGTTCCATGTTTTCGATAAGTTGAGGGCCTCATGAAAATAACCAATATTAGTAGCGCCATCCCCGAACATACAAATGGTCACATTATCATTACCTGCATACTGATCACCAAGAGCAAAACCTGACGCAACTGGTAAATGCCCGCCTACTATAGCGTGACCGCCCCAGAAATTCTTGGACGTATCCGCCATGTGCATTGAGCCACCTTTTCCTTTGGATGTACCCGTAATCTTGCCTAGTAATTCCGCCATGACCGCATTCGCTGAAATACCACAATTGAGCGCTACGCCATGGTCGCGATACGCTGTTATTACACGATCACGTGGTTCCCGCGCAGCGATCAAACCTGTAGAAACGGCTTCTTGCCCGATGTAAAGGTGCATAAAACCGCCAATCTTACCCGCCTGGTACAATTCCGCCCCGCGTTCCTCGAGGCGACGAATAAGTACCATTTCATAATACATTCGTAAAAGTTTTTCTTTTTCCATTGCTCTCTCGCTCCCATCCTTCTGCAGACATGGGTCAGGTAATATTTTCTTGTCTATGTACTATTTTATCTAATATTTATATCTTTTTTATCATAGTTTGGCTAAAAATTACAAACTCATAATATTCATTTCAGGTATGGCAAATTTATACCTGTTAAAACATCCGCATGGCTTTTTTTACAAACCTCACTTGAAGTCATTCTTTTTTATAAACACCTGAATTCCTATTCAGGTGTTCTTATTAATATCTTGTGAGTTTTTTGCCATTTTCTACAATTCACTCACCCAGGCAATAGCGGTTATTCGAAATATCGAGTAAGCTTGTAGAATAAATTGTAGCTCTGAAAGGAACAGACGCCATGAATCAACCCATCGAACTGGATGGCAAGTTGCTGTCCATTGAACAGGTTTTGCAGGTGGCAGGCCAGGACACACATGTAAAACTCAGCCCCGAGGCTCTTATTAAAGTAACGCGCGCAGCCAAGGCAGTCAAAGAAATGCTGGCGCGCGGGGAAATTGTTTATGGGGTGACTACTGGCTTCGGCGCTTTTAAAGATCGGATCATCTCACCCGATCAGGTTGAAACTTTGCAGCGCAACATCATCATCAGCCATGCTGTCGGTACAGGAAATTTATTCGACATCCCGACCACACGGGCCATCATGCTAATTCGCGCCAATACCCTGGCACACGGACATTCTGGCATCCGCCCAACCACCCTGAATTTTTTACTGGAAATGCTTAACCGCCGCGTCCACCCCTGCATTCCTGAAAAAGGCTCGCTAGGTGCCAGTGGAGATCTAGCCCCCCTTGCGCACATGGCATTGGTGATGATTGGCGAAGGGGAGGCCGAATACCAGGGCAAAATCATGCCAGGGCTTGATGCCCTGCGCCACGCTGGGCTAGAACCAGTCACGCTTGCCGCCAAAGAAGGGCTAGCCCTAACCAATGGAACTTCGGTGATGTGCGCAGTGGGAGCACTGGCTGTCAACCGTGCCGAACGTCTGAGTCGTACCGCCGATGTTGCCGGCTGCCTGAGTCTGGAAGCGCTGCATGGCACCACAATGGCATTTGACGAACGCATCCATGCCCTCCGCCCACACCCACGCCAAATTGAATGCGCTGCTAATTTACGTACTATACTGACTGGCAGCCAGTTTACCCGCCAGCATGATCCCACAAATGTGCAGGATGCTTATACCTTGCGCTGTATTCCTCAAGTCCATGGCGCTATTCGAGATTCAATTGCATATGCTCGGTGGGTAATAGAGATCGAACTTAACGCTGTCACTGATAACCCATTAATTTTTTTTGATGAACATACCGGTGAAGTCTCCATCATTTCCGGAGGTAACTTCCACGGTGAGCCAATAGCACTCGCCATGGATTACCTGGCAATTGCACTAACTGAACTGGGAAATATCTCAGAGCGTCGCATCATGCGACTCACAGACGGCGCCAGCAATTCAAACGTGCTACCACCTTTCCTGACCCAGGATGGCGGGTTGAACTCCGGCTTCATGATCACCCAATACACTGCCGCAGCTCTGGCCACTGAGAACAAAATCCTGGCGCACCCTGCCAGCGTAGATACTATCCCAACTTCAGCCAATGTAGAAGACCACGTCAGCATGGGAAATACCGCTTGTTTGAAAACCCGCCAAATTCTGGACAACGTTGAGCACATCCTATCGATTGAACTGCTAGCCGCTGCCCAGGGCATTGATTTCCGCCGAGAAATTCAAGGATCGCCTACCAAACTTGGAGTTGGGACGGCCCCAGTATATGCGCTGATCCGAACGCGCGCGCCATTCATAGCTGTTGATACGGTCATGTATCCTTACATCAATGCGGTTAAAGCACTGGTACAATCTGGACAGATTGATACAGCCGTCGCCGGAGCACTCAAATGATTGACATTGACTTACTAATTTATCAAGCCCACCAATTGGTAACCTGCGCCAGTCCGAATGGACCAAAACGCGGCGCAGCCATGCAAGACGTAGACCTGATTGAAGATGGCGCAGTGGCTATCAGCGGCGATAAGATTATCGCGGTAGGACCCAGCGCAGATCTATTATCGCGGTTTTCGCCAAAAGCCAGTCTGAATGCTAGTGGAAAGGTAGTCTGCCCTGGGTTCGTAGATCCACATACGCACGTAGTGTATGCCGGTGACCGAGTGAATGAATTTGAGCTGCGCATCAAGGGCGCCTCTTACATGGAGATCATGGCAGCGGGTGGAGGGATCATCAGTAGCGCCAGAGCAGTGCGCGCTGCCAGCGTGGAGCAATTGGTCGCTGAAACCCGCCCCCGCCTGGATACCATGCTCAGGCTTGGCACAACCACGCTGGAGGTAAAAACCGGTTATGGCCTGGATGAAGATAGCGAGATGAAACTATTAACAGCCATCGAGTCACTCGCAGCCAGCCATGCTTGCACACTTGTACCCACTTTTTTGGGTGCTCATGCTATCCCATCCGAGTATAAAGCTAGACCAGAGCAATACGTGATGCTCGTGATCGAAAGAATGCTTCCACAAGCAGCTGCCTGGTACGCCAGCTCACTTTTCAAATTGCGCGGAATTCCTTTTTTTTGCGATGTCTTCTGCGAACAAAATGCATTCAGCCTCGAACAATCTCGCCGGATCCTGGAAGCTGGGATTGCGCTCGGTATGGGAGCCAAAATCCATGCTGATGAATTTACTTCCCTTGGTGGCGTCAAACTGGCTGTTGAACTTAACGCGGCTTCGGTGGATCATCTGGATGTAACCACTACGGCGGAGCGCGCACGCCTGGCAAACTCAAATACGGTAGGAGTGGTGCTCCCAGCTGTCAATTTTAACCTGGGGAGTGCTCACTTTGCTGACGCGCGTTCTCTTCTAGATTCAGGCTGCGCACTCGCGCTTTCCACCGATATTAACCCTGGATCAGCTCCCTGCCCATCCATGCCGCTGGTAATGGCGATTGCAGCCCGCTACCAACACCTCTTACCTTCCGAAGTTATGAACGCCAGCAGTATCAATGCTGCCCATGCCATCGGCATGGGAAAACTGGTTGGCTCGCTAGAATCAGGCAAACAGGCTGACGTGCTCATTTTAAAGACAGGCGATTATCGCTACCTTTGCTATCAATTTGCTGACAACCTTGTCCAGACTGTCATAAAGAACGGAATTATCATCCAGGATTGAAAGGCATTCGATTTGCCTAAACAAGTGTAAAGGTTAAGCAAATCAGGCGGAGTTTCCCCTGTAAGGAACTTGGGGCGAAGGTTTACTCGTTCAATCAATACTATGCGTAAAAATATAAATCGAATTGGGAATTTTTCCAATTCGATTTATATTTTTAGCCTGAACTTATTGTGCTGCGGCTTTTTCCATCAAGGCTAATATTTCGAGTGGTTCGGGTTTATTTTTATCACGCACGAGAGAAATCGCGGTCTGAGGGCACTTATCCACGCAGACTCCACAGCCCATGCATTTGAAAACATCAACTTCCATCAAAAAATTACCTACTACAAGCGCTCCAAACTGGCAGCTGACCGCACAGGTACCACAAGCTACACACATATCTTCATCCACATTGGCTAGGTAACCGGAAGAAGCCAGCATGGGCACCCCAGTCTGGTGTGCATGAATCGCTCCGCAGCAGCAAGAGCAGCAATTACAAATCGCATAAAACCGCCCCAACATTGCGTCTTTAAAAAAGGCATGATGGACATGCCCGCGCACATCTTCCGCGTCAATAATGGACTCAGCCTCGTCGCGAGTAATCCAACGGGCTTTGCCAGGGTTATGCTCAACCACAAAGCTTGCAAATGGCTCGCCAATGACCATGCAGACATCCAAGGGGAGGCAGGGATTGGGCTTGGCCGAACGGCACGGACAGTTCAGCGCCACAATATGATCAGGATTTTTTATTATGATCGCGCGTGCGCGCTTGTAGGGGATTACTTGCTCAAGATCGGGAAGGTTAATATTCTCATTGATCAATACCATTTGTTTAGCTTGCTCGCGAAGTAAAGCTTTGCCATGGTAAGTATCTGCCAAACTAATGATTTCAGCGTTATTGGATTGCAATTTACTTTTGGTCGCCCGCGCTTCTACCCAAGCCGCAAGAGGTGCCAGCTTTTTCGCCAGTGGGTGCTGTCCGGTACCAATGGCAATATAAAGATGTGTCCAACGACCATAGACATAACCATGCAAAAAATCAAAAAATGAAAAGCCCTTTGTTGCTCTTGCCTCTTTGATAAACGCTTCGGTGGACGGCTTGAGAAATGATGATCGAATACTCATGATCCCCAAACCTTGAAATCTTTTAGAATCGACCCTCCAACAAATTCGCGCAGGATCGAGTTATCGGGAACCCACTCCATATCCACCGGTAAAAACCATTCCAGAAAAGCTAATAAACGCTTGGTTTCGATATATTCTGACGTATTGTGCGGCACCTGCCGCAATAACGGCTCAATCAACGGACGTATCACAGAAAGCTCATATACCAGGGCTGAATTGAACATCACGTCTGCATTTTCTTGGAAAGGGAAAATATGGCGTTTCTCACCACGCCGCACCGATTCCCAGCGGCTAATCGTCTGCGCTGCACTGTACCCGCGTTCGCGGGTATCACGTACAATACGCCGGATCAGGCGCGTATCTGTGGTTGAGACCCGGTTATGGCGATCTAAATTAAGTTGTGTAAGGGCTGAAGCGTAAATCTTGAAAGACTGTGCTGCCAGAGCAGTTGGGATCAAACGCGGATTTAAGCCGTGGATCCCTTCCAGGATAATGAGTTGCCCGGGTCGTAAGCGGACAACATCACCATCTTCCTGGCGTCCTTCCGGGAAGTTGTAGCGGGGTATCTGCACTTCATCGCCAGCAATTAAACCCTGGAGCTGGACTCCAAGTTCAACAAGATCCAGTGCCTCAATAGTCTCAAAGTCGTATTGACCAGATTCGTCTTTAGGTGTCGCATCCCGATTAACAAAATAATTATCCAATTCCAACGCAAATGGGGATAGTCCTAATGCTAACAATTGCACAGCCAGCCGCCGCGAGAAAGTCGTTTTTCCTGATGACGAAGGTCCCGAGATCAGCACCAGGCGCGCATTTTCGCGTTTTTCTGCAATCTGACGTGCGATCGAAGCTATGTGTTGCTCGTGCAGCGCTTCTGAAACCAGGATGATCTCACGACTACGCCCGGCTTGAATGGCATCATCCAAAGCGCCCACACTCTCGATTCCAAGCCGCTCCAACCAATCCCCATATTGGCGAAATGAATTCAATAACTGAGGGTAATCTTGCATTGGAGCCAGGACCGTTGATGCATGACGGCGCGGAAACCGCAATGTAAAGCCGCCGTTGGAGGCCAGTATCTCGAACCACCTTAGATATCCAGTCGCAGGCACCATATAGCCGTGATGGTAATCCACATGTACACCCAGGCTGTAGAGAGTGACATAGGGTTTACGACGGTGTTTCATTAGATGAACTTTATCGTCATAACCTTGGGCCTCAAAATATGAAACGGCATCTTCGATGGAAGCTTCACGCCGATTGAGGGGCAAGTTCAAGGCAACGAGGCGCCGCATTTCTGCTTCGAGCGCCTTGATCTCACTTTCCGTCAGCGAATCCCGTTCCCTAGCATGGCAGTAATAACCGCCAGAAGCAACTGAGTGGTCAATAAACAATGATACAGACGGAAAAAGGTTCGAAAAAGCCGCCTCGAGTAAAAAAGTTAGCGAGCGCCGATAAATACGCGCGCCATCCGAATCAGCCATTGTCACCGGCTGGACACGCGACTCCATGCTAATCGAAAAGGTTAATTCGTGAAGTTCGCCATTGACCACCACGCCAACCATCGGTGCGGGCAAATCGACTTCAATAATTTTAAGAAATTCTTCCGCACTCGCACCACGCGGACCTTCGAGCGTTCGCCCATCCGGCAGGTGGATTTCAATGGTTTCTCTTTGGTCAACTAGGTGGATCGCATTCATAAGATCTTCCGATTAAAGTTTTGCTAGAAGTTTTTCTGGTTTTCGAGAAAATTCTAGCAGGGAAATTTTACCCAAGGTCAAATCCAATAATATCTCGGTTAGTAATCCGTTAATCGGGGTGGCAACCCCATAAATTTTCCCGGCCCGAACCACTGCGCCATGTAAATAGTTTACTTCACTCTTGCCACGTCCCGAATAGAGATCGATATGAAAGGAAGGCATCTTTACCCCTCGCCCAGCTCCGACTGCTTTGGTCAAAAAAGGTTTCGAGAGCCACTCTGGCAATTTTGTAGCCCAGGTCAACGCACGCACTGGCGTTCCTGGCAAATCTACTACACCAATGCCTTGAGCTTTCATCACCACCAGGCATTCCCTCAATTGAGCAATTTCAAGGCGATACAGACCAGAGTGATTAAATACTTCAGCAGCGGTCATGTCAAGAATAGCGGATGTGGGGTTTGCCAGCAAATTGGTAAGCATCTTTGACCACTTCATATCGGCTGCTTTGGGAAACAATTTAGCATTGAGGCCAGCCCCATCAAGAGTATCCACCAGTCTTTGCGATAATGGATGCCCAGCAGCCACGCCCACACCACGCAATTTTTCGAGAACAATATCACCTACCCCTCGCCGTCCGATAGCAGACGTTACGGTACCATAGATAACCTTCGGCATGCCAAGCAACGCCGCAATGGCTGGTTCATTATCCACGCCATTTTGCAGACAAAGAATCGTAGGCAGTTGATCAACGTAAGCCCGCATACCTTCCAAGGCCGCAGGCGTGTCATACGATTTCAAGGCAAACAGAGCCATATCAAAAGGACCGAAGGATAATGCTTCTGCCAATGTGCTCGCAAATTCAACATCAGGAGAAACAAGCCGATAACTTGCCTGACCCTGCCGAGGTATTCGCAGTCCCAATTCAGAACGGCGCAAGCCAAGGGCCAAATTTATATTTAACCCGTTGCATTTGAGCAAATCCGCTGCTTGCCCTTGTTCCACAAAAACAACCTTGTGCCCGGCAAGGGCTAATGACCCGCCAATATACCCGCCAATTGCACCCGCTCCAAACGATAAAAACTTCATCGGCTGCATACTTGCTTATCCTCGCAAGCGTTGATCGCGCTGAAGGGTCAGGCGCAAGCCATCTTCCAGCGAAATAGATGGTTTGTAGTTTAATTT
This sequence comes from uncultured Anaerolinea sp., assembly GCA_964536185.1. Classification (GTDB taxonomy): domain Bacteria; phylum Chloroflexota; class Anaerolineae; order Anaerolineales; family Villigracilaceae; genus UBA5195. The sequence continues at coordinate 8,611 of CAZHWV010000045.1, forward strand.
TTGAAATGCCAGATTTAAATCGGCACACATCCGCGAAACGCCTGCGGATGTGTGCCGATTGTATATCACCTCAGCATTAGAACCTGTGACATCAAAAACGCACTTAACCAATTCGCGCACTGATGTCCCCTTGCCACTACCAACGTTGATCACAGCCCCATCAAGATTGGGCGAAGTCGATGCTGCCACCAATGCCGAAACAACATCATCCACATAGACATAGTCGCGAGTCTGGTTGCCATCCGCATGGATCACGAGCGAGCCGTGGTGAATAGCCTGGCGCAGAAAATATGGAACCACCGGGGGGTGCGAGGCTGGCAAGTGCTGGCCCGGGCCATAGGCGTTAAAAACTCGCAGGCTAACGGTTTCGATTTTCCACAGATTGCCAATGGTATTGACATAATATTCAGCTGCCAACTTAGAAACTGCGTAAGGTGAACGAGGCCTGGGCGGCATACACTCGCGCAAAGGCTGCTCAGCCTGATCCCCATAGATTGCCCCCGAAGAAACAAGTACCACGCGCCGCACTCCCACGTCACGCATGGCCTCCATCAAACTTACCGTTCCACCGACATTGACAGCATTGTACTCCCGCGGATAAAGCACCGATTCCTGAACAGATACACGCGCAGCCAGATGATAGACACAATCCACCTCCTGCAGCAAAGTCCACAGCTTGGGACGATCATTCACATCCCCTCGGGTAAAATGCACATCAGGGGTTAGCGACTGCGGGGCGCCCGTGGATAGGTCGTCCAATCCGCGGACTTGATGTCCTTCACGTGAAAGCTGGTTTGCAAGAGCAGACCCAAGAAATCCAGCCGCGCCAGTTATGAGAAAATTCATTTATCATTTATCTTTCAACAAATTTAGGTTGGATAGAATTATAGCATTAACATTATTCAAGCATCCGAGCCATAACAAAAACAGATGCAGCATTAATATAGAAATGATATATCCGATTTTAAATCCGCGGGGGTGCGCATGCTATAAGTCATGGAAAGCTCTGGGTTTGCGCAACTATGAATATTCGAGTTTTTGCAGGCTAGGAATCAAAAAAACCGTCGCTAGAAAGGGGCTTCTAGCGACGGGATAAATTCGCACTTTTCGGTAGCCTGGCGATCGTAATCAGATTTTCTTATACACTCATACTGATTTTAGACCCATAGCTTTGCGTCACCATTTTTCAACGGTTTTGCGTTTCGGCTGCCGGGCGATCCTGGTCACTTTGTATTGGTGACTTTAGATCCTCTGGCTTTGTGCCACCAGCTTTTACTGGTTTTGCTTTTTCGGTAGTCGGGCTATCATAGTGATTTAAGTATCCACGTTAGACCCTTGACTTTGCGTCGCCAATTTTCACAGGTTTTGCTTTTTCTCGAAGTGCAATTTCATTTTTGCATAAACCATGAAATGATTCAAGCCTTTGGATATATTTTAAGATAATTGTAAGGTTTTTCGAATTGATTTGCTATTTTGATGAAGGTAAAGTAAAAATGCTTCCCAGATTTTCTCAAGAACTTACCGCCCAAACGCGATCACCGTCCGTTTCTACCATCGCTTTCGCAATTGTCAATCCGATTCCTGATCCACCCTGCCTGCACGCGAGCAAGATTTATCAACCCGGTAGAAACGATCAAAAATGAGGCCAACGTTCCCCGCCGAGATACCGATACCATTATCTTTAACTGAAACTTGGATCTCATTGCCGCTTTTTTGGACTGAGCTATGTACTTCGCCACCAGTCGGAGTGTACATTTGGGGGTTGGCAACCAAATTCGTCAGTCCATGGGTAATGTGGTCCTTGTCGGCGAGTACATGCTGCGGAAGGCCTTAATATATCCTACGGACCCTTCTACCAATCAAATTACTTGCACCTGTTTTTCAATGAATTGATACAAAAGCCATTTGACAGGCATCTCGATAGTTCAGACACTTTTATTGAATGAAATTATGCAGATATGGCAACCATAAAGGTATCATAAAAATAGCGCATAGCAATTTTGGCGATTATTCTTGTCATAGATTGAACCTTCTCAGTTTCCACTTCAACCTTCGTGTTCCAAGCAGTGTTAGCTCCAATGGTACTCATTGAAGATAAAACAAGTATAATTGTATTATGCCTGAAGAGCAAATATCATCCCTTTCAAGACGAAAAATCGCCATGCTTATTGATGGTGATAATGCCCAGTCCAGCCTCCTCGCACAAATGCTTGTTGAAGCGGGCAAATATGGTATGGTCACGGTACGCCGCATTTACGGCGACTGGACCACACCAAACATGAATTCGTGGAAAGATGTTCTCAATTTTCACGCCATACAGCCTATCCAACAGTTTCGCTATACGATTGGTAAAAATGCCACTGATAGTGCGATGATCATTGACGCAATGGATATCCTGCACTCTAGAGTAGTTGATGGTTTCTGCCTGGTTTCCAGTGACAGTGACTATACCCGTTTGGCTACCCGAATACGTGAAACAGGAATTTTTGTGATGGGTATTGGCGAAAAGAAAACGCCAAAACCATTCGTCAATGCCTGTGATGTCTTTGTCTATACCGAAAACCTGATCACCGAAACTAGACCCGCCAAACAACGCGTTCGAAAGCCAACTACCAGCGCCGGGAAAAAGAAGGAAGAAAAAGAGGAAGCCGATCCCATGCCCATTCTGGAAAAGGCTTTTGAGATGGCTGTACAGGAAGATGGGTGGGCTCGCCTTGACCACATGGGAAATGCTCTATACCAGCTCGACCCTGGGTTTGATCCGCGTACCTATGGACAGCGGCAACTCTCAAGGCTGGTGGGCAATCTTAAAGATTATTTCGAGATGCGCTCTCAAGAAACAGATGGATCGAATCTCTTTTATGTAAAATTAAAAGAAATTACTGACCAAGCTTAACAACTCTTGCTTCTGGCTAATAATCGGGATTTGGGAAAAATGGAAAAGCGCACCTATATGTTGCGTTTTTCCATTTTTCGTTTTTTTGACTGGATATACCCACAATAGATGGCCAAGTAATTATTGAGCTTTCCATTTTTTCATCGGTAACACAAAATCATATGAAAATTCAGCCAACAATTCAATCCTGCCATCTGCACTCATCCAATAAGTATCCTCTATTCGGAATCCCATACCTTGTTCTGGGTAATACAAGCCTGGTTCAATCGTCATGACAACGCCGGGCTTTAGCAAGTTATCATCGGTGGATGTGAGACCACTCCATGGGCGTTCGTGAATATTTAACCCCACTCCGTGCCCTAAAGAATGGATATAACCTTCCAAAGGAGCTTTCTGCGTACGTACAGTGGGATGCCCATATTTTTCGAAATAATCACAGGTCATGTTCTGGTAATCTTTAAATTTCGCATTCATGTCAAGATTCAAGACAATTTTCTCATACAGGTTTTGAACCTGAGCGTATAGTTTCAGCGCTTCTGGCGTAGCATAACCCAGACTCCATGTGCGGGTGAAATCATAAAAGTAACCGCCACCCGACTCTTGGGGATAAATATCGTAAACGATAGTTTTGCCCAATCGCATCAAATCATCCGGATTACCCTGTGAGTGAGGCACGCCCGCATCGCGACCAATTGAAAAAATAAAGCCTTCACTTGGCACCACGCCCCGTTCAGCCAACCAAAAATTAATTTTCTTTTTCACATCACCCAACTTTAACAGGGCTCCATCTTCATTTAATAACACTTCATCGGCATTTACTTCGCAACTGGTAAGATATTCGGCGGTCAGGCCGACCACTTCCGTCGTTACCTTCCCAACGCTGCGAATTCTGGCCGCTTCAGCAATGTCTTTGGTTTCCATAGCAAACATAAAAAGTGAGTTTTCGCGTGTTTCACCGACCAATTCCACGGATGGCATTATGTTCTGGAAATGACTTAGCATTGCAAATGCCCCGCTCAAATCAGTTTGACCATAAATACCTACCCGCCCTTTTATTCCCATATCAACCAATATGTTCTTCAACCGTAACGCAGCCATCAATGCAGTATCACCTTGTGCATCTCTAAGTAAATCCTGCCAGGGATATTCATCATATAAACGCACTTCTAATTTTGATTTGGCAGCTTCATCTCTTTCCATGCCATTACAAAATATTACAGCACCATCGTATCTTTTTTTTATCAACGTCGCAGCAGAAACATGCCCACCACCAGTAAGGTAAGTCATAGGTGGATTGTTTTCGGCATTACCAAATACAATAATGGCAGAAAAGTTTCTGGAAACCATCAAGTCATCTATATCAGATTTCATTTTTTCTCCACGAGATTTTTCGGTTTTATCAGCATATTTGATTTATAAGAAGGTTGGCACTAAAGATTTCAGGCATGCCAAAACCAAATCCTTCTGCTCTGGCAGTACTGTTCGCGGATCAAAAAGAATCTGGTTGTTGTGGGTACGGGCGATAACGGGTGGATGGTATTCACGCAATTTTGCTAAAAACTTTTCAGGTGATTTTACTGGAAGCGATAGCACCCAAGTGGGGAAGGACTCGCCTGGCAGTGAACCGCCACCAATAGTAGATTCGCTCATAATTACCGAACCGTAGCCGATTTCACGCTGCCAGTTTTCAGCCACAATTCTTACCTGATCAAGTGACATAGAAATCATGCGCCAAACTGGGATTTCGATTTCAGCTTCATTTTTGAGATAGTGGAGCAACGTTGCGGTTAAGCCTGCTAAGCAAGTTTTATCCGCCCGGACAGCCCGCGCCAATGGGTGATTCTTTATTTTCGTAATCAATTCGAGCTTTCCAACAATTACCCCTGCTTGCGGACCGCCTAGAAGCTTGTCCCCAGAAAACATAACAACGTCAGCGCCGGCAGCCAAGGATTCCTGCACGGTCGGTTCATGATCCATGCCAAACCTCGCAGAATCGATCAATGCCCCTGAACCAAGATCATCAATAAGCACTGCACCGTGTTCATGCGCAATTTCTATTATGGATTTCAGCTCAGGTTCATCTGTAAAGCCAATAATTTTAAAATTAGATCGATGGACCCGCATAACCAGAACAGGCGACGAAGACGAAACTGCTACCAGCGCATCTTTAAAATCAGAAATTCGTAGTTTATTCGTGGTGCCTATTTCAATGATTTTGGCCCCGGAATGCCTCATTACATCGGGGATCCGGAATCCGCCTCCGATCTCAACAAGCTGTGACCGCGGGATGATGACATTCTTGTGGTAGGCAAGCGCCGTTAATACCAGCAAAACTGCTGAAGCGCAATTATTAACCACGAAACTTGCCTCTGCGCCAGTAAGATTTTGGAGAACTGACTCAACGTGGACCAAGCGACTGCCCCGTTTTCCAGTATCGAGGTTAAATTCGAGATTTGAGTAACCCGATGAGATTTCTGCCATTGCTTGGTTGGCTGCTCTAGAAAGTGGCGCCCGCCCAAGGTTAGTATGTAAAATTACACCAGTCGCGTTGATAACAGGTTGCAGCTTGGGTTTTGTCCAATCCATTAAACAAGATTCTGCACGAGAAAGAATTATTGCGTTCGATGGAATCTCCTGACCACTGACTATTTCAACACGAATTTCATCCAAAACACTGCGCAGCGCCTTCAGGGTAAGCGACCGGCCAAACCTTGAAATTAATGTTTCGCCAAGCTGCAAAAGGCGATCAACGGATGGAAGATTGCGGAAGGTCATTTTCGGGTTTTGGAGCAGATTCACGCAACCGCAGTAAATATTCGATCACAATTAGACCGAGAGCAAGCCAAACAGCGATTGGAAAATTGAGAGCGCGGCCAATACTCAACCATGTAAGCAAAGCAAAATAAACACCCACTGAAACAGACTCCCTGATTATCACACCTGGTCTTGTTGGTGCAGAAGTCAAAAATGTTTTATTCAACCAGTATGAAATGGGAATAGTTGTGCCCGTCGCAGATAGCACAATCAAGGCATATAATCCCCAGCGAGGCCACAGGGTTGGGAAACTAAAATTTAACAGCAGAGCTAACCCACCCCAGCCTCCAGAAAATAATATTATTGTCGAAACCAAATAAGGGCGAAATGAAATTTTATCATCCATGGATATGAATTATAACCTCTGATCAGGTACCGTAAAAGGCAACTATTTGGCGATTCACAAATTAATCATCAAAAATGCTGAAACAAACCCACCGAATCAGTACTTGCAGAAAATAGATTTCCCATAAACTGAAAAATTCCAACGATCAAAAACATCGTCAATATTCAAAATTTATTGGATAGGATGGTAAAATAACGTGTGTTTTTGGATGCTTTATTACTTATTTGTGAAACTCGAATGAAATAGTAGTCAAAGTAGAACTATTCAAATACTAATAATATCCTTAGTTATTCTTCACCTATCTCGGACTTTACGAAACAATTCGGGAATTTTTTACATCTGAGCAATAATAATAATGGATTAAGCAGTCATTTTTTTGGGGATGGTTTATGCGCACTTTGAATATATTAGTAGCTGAGGACGACGATCAAAACCAAGCTTTGATGAAATTGATTCTCGATCGCCAAGGGCATAATGTAAAAAGCGCGTGGAATGGGAATGCAGCTCTAGAAGCAGTACAATCCGGAGATTTTGATCTGGTTTTTATGGATGTACAAATGCCAGAAATGGATGGGCTAGAAGTCACCAGGCAAATTCGTCTGTGGGAAAATAACAAAAAACATATTCCAATTGTGATGCTCACTGGTTCTGTTCCGCTAAATATTTCCGAGGAATACAAAAACGCGGGCGCGGACACTTTTATCCTAAAGCCTTTCGATGTAAAGCGTATTTTGTTGCTTGTCGAAATTATCGCGGGTGATTCCGTAAATGCATTACCAACAGAATCTCGCCCACGCCTATCGGGCTCCCTGTCAGAAATTCCGCTTTTGGACTTCAAAAATGCCATCTTGCGGTTTAACAGTGATATGGTTTTCTATCTGGAAAACTTGCAAGAATTTATCCAATCTCTGCCCACTAGACAGGAAAATATGACACAAGCCATGAAGGTTCGGAACTGGCGCGACATCGCATCCTACGCGCATAACCTAAGTGGAGTCTCGGCAAACTTTGGCGCTAACCAACTCTCTTTACTGGCATCTTCCTTGGATGAATATTGCCAACATCGCAAAATTAGGCTGATCCAAAAAACAATCCGCGAAATTTTCCTAAATATGGACACTTTGACAAAAATGGCAAATAATATTATAGAACAAAATCGTTCTCAAAACTCTAATCATCTATCTGGAGGACAATAACATGCGTGTTCTCATGATTGATGACGAGCCAGTTTTCTATAAATTGGCTGCAAGCACATTGAAAAATAGAGGCTACGAGCTTGAATATGCCCGCAATGGAAAAGAAGGGTTGGCGGCAATAGCTACATTTCTACCCGAAATCATCATAGCAGACATGCGCATGCCCGATATGAGTGGCTTCGATATCCTGCAAAACCTGCGCCGAGATCCTCGTTACCACCAAATTCCAGTAATTTTCGTCACCAGCGTAAAGACCCTTGAGGACAAACTAAAAGCTTTTGAGCTTGGCGCAGATGATTACCTTGTTAAACCATTTGAACCCGAAGAACTGGCTGCCCGCCTGGATATTCTCGCCAGACGAGCAAAGGCGCTACAACTTAGTAATGATCTTAGCCAAACGAACAAAATCAAGCCTACAATAATTGCCGTTCATAGTCTACGCGGTGGAAGCGGCGTTTCTAGTCTGGCCGTTAACTTGGCGCTCTCGTTTTATCAGATTTGGGAACAACCAACTCTCTTGATCGATACAGCTTTCTTTTCCAGCCAAATTGCCATGCTTTTGAACATGTCACCCAAAAGCACATTGGCAAAATTTGCCGATTTTCAAGTAGCAGAGATCGACGAAAAAATGGTAGAAGAGTTAATTAGTACACATTCATCTGGTCTTCAAATTATCGCAGCCCCACGTTTTCCGGTTGCTACAGATATTTTCACTGATGCGTTTTGGAATGTAATCTTCAAACCATTGGATAAGAAATATTCGTATATTGTAATTGACACCTCGCACGATTTTTCTGATACTACTATTTCTAGTTTACTAAAAGCCGACATTCTCTTGCAAGTCGTTGAACCTGAGATGGCCTCGCTGCGCGTGTCAGTTAGCGCAATGAAGACTTATGAACAGCTCGGCATCCCTTATGAAAAAATAAAGCTGGTCATCAACCAGCCTTTTCCAGATTTGAGCATCGGTAAAGCTCTGCTCCAAAAAGCGATTGGCCGCCCATTTGATTATGACTTGCCATACGAACCACTTGAAGTTCTTCGTTCCATAAATCTAGGATCTCCTTTTGTTCTCGCTCGCCCAGATCTCCAGATATCCAAAAAAGTTGAAGATATGGCTTATAGTTTGAGCAGTGAGTTTTTGAAATTTATTCCGCCTCCGGTTCCATCTAAAGCCTGGAAAAGAGTAACAGGCCGACAACCTGTTGTGAACAAGAAGGCGTAAGAGATGAAACAATTTCTCTTCTTGCTTATCGCTGTTTCTACTTTATCATATGGAGCTTCTGTTTCAAAAACAAACCGAACCAGTGATGCCATTTCGCATCTTGTCAACACGCCTGTTGTAACCAGCAAACCTGTCCTTCTTCAATCATCGACACCCTTGATTGAATTAACCCAGACTCCTTCGCCTTGGATGCAACCGCTTGCCATTATCAGTCCTAAACTGGAAGCCTTTATTCGCGTACCTATAGGTACTGTTCCACAACCATTTGTTATCCTTAGTGCCTATCAGTCTTTTTCTGGCAATTCTGGCCCGCTATCCATTCGCGGGACTGTGCAGGATAAGACTTTTTATTGTCCCAATTCAGCATGCGCGCTTGAATTTCCGGAAACTGCAGAGATCACCTTTCAAGCTCAGAACAACGATGGCGATACGAGTGACGAAATTCGGGCAAATATTCTCGTCACAAAGCTTGCAAATGGATATTCTGTCACAATCATTACCCTGGGAAAATATGTAATTTTTTCTGATTCCTGCGCAAATATCTGGAAAAATGCCGAACCATATCCACCAGTATGGGCCAAATTCGCCCAAGACCCAGCTGAACTCAATACAGAAAAAAACTTACATTACCTTGCCAGCAAGTTATTAACAACCGGAGTTGTAAATTCCCAGGATTGTCCAGGCGGGGGGTTTGATAACAATGCGCCGAATGCCTGTGGGCTAGCCCGGACCAAAGACCAGATGACCAACTGGCAAAATCAGTACGACCTAAATATCTGGCTCGCCAGCAAAGATGAACATATTCCCCCTGTCATATTAAAAACTCTTATCGAAATCGAGTCGCAATTCTGGCCAACATCACAAAGGTTACTTCTGGATGAAATCGGATTAGGTCAAATCAATCAGCTTGGAATAGATGTTTTATTACGCACAAACCCTGGCCTTTATCTACAGGTCTGCACAAGTTCACTGTATAAATGCGACACACCTTATGAGAGTCTTTCAGGGATTGATCGAGCACTGATTAGAGGCACGCTGGTCCAATCGCTTGACGCAGCTTGTCCAACTTGCTTGTATGGTGTGAATTTAAATAAAGCTTCTCAAAGTATTTCACTCATATCCAAGGTTCTTTATGCAAATTGCGTCCAAGCCAATTCGATATTGAAGCTTCACGAGGTAACAGCAAATTATGAAGATAGCTGGAAATTTACCCTCGTTTCCTACCATAGTGGATTCGGTTGTTTGCAAAGCGCCATTGAAAAATCCGCTGTACCCGGAACTCAGCTTAATTGGGGAACAGTCTCGGAGAATCTTGCTTGCCAAGGAGCATCTGCTTATATTGATAAATTTTGGGCATCACTACAAAGCTTCAATCGCTACCTCAAAAAACCAGCGGACCTGACTAACATTCAACTACAAAATCCCGCGCCAGCTCCAACTCTTACCTACCATTTTTCTAATGCGCAAATACTAGTAAAAATTTTCGTAGATCAAAATGGTGATGGCATACAACAGCCAGACGAAACGGTAGACAATGTCACCGTAAACCTTGATCTTGAAAATGGAGTGTCTTTAACCCAGGTAAGCAGAAATGGCACGGCTATCTTTGATCTAGGTGGCATATCGATTGGGGTAAGGGGCAATATTAGCCTCCCGGGCCTATATCGCAACGCTTCAATACAGGTTCCAGATACAGGGATCATCCCAATTGTTTTTATCTTCACAAAACCAATTCTGCCAACCCAACTCCCGTGAGAGGAAAGTGTGCAACCATGACTACCAAAATCTTCTCTGATGAAGACCCCGAAAACAATGACAAATTAGAACAACAAAATCAATCAAGTCCGACACAACCAATTTCGTCTGATCTTCCAAGCACGCCTGCATTTAATCTTTCCGATAGTGACGAAATTTATGAAGTGCACCAGGCATTGTCAGAAATGGAAACGAGCATAGACCATGGAAATTCTGGTGACGAACAGAATATTTCCCAAGGTCAAATATTTTCGCCATTCAACGATGACGATTTTGATCCGCCTGTTGAACCTGTTACTTTATCTCCTGTCAAACTGGATGATAATCCGGTGCAGGATTTGCCAGATTCAAAGCAAGCTCTGGCTTTCAATCAAATAGACTCGAACGATCCGCACAAGGATGAAATTTTCCAGAGGATAAACGTTCTTCAATCTACTAACACAACTCAAACAGGTTCGAACCCGAACTCCATAACACCTCCCTTTTTGACGGATGACGTTTTTAGCATTAATGAAAACAATGATTCGTTGACAAATAAGATCAGGATGGGTCGAGTACCACCAGAGGCATTACAACTTCTCATCACTGGCACAATGAGCGAAGCTGAAATCGTTTCAGTTTCGAAAGAATTGGGAATCGATTGGAATCTCACTCCTGGAACAACCCGTGAGGAAAAAACCGAGTTCTTGGTGGCCTTTTTTAAGAATTCTGTGATTGATCAAAATCGAGAAGAATTTCCAGAAATCAATAAACCGCTGTTTACCATCAGGAATACGGAGGAAGATTGGCGAGAATCAGATAGTCGCTTACAAGCATTGCAAGAATCGCTAGATTTACCTGAAGCCCCGACAGTAACAACCAAAGTCCATTTTATTACTCATTTATTGGATGAGTTTAGACAATCAAGCACATTATCAAAAGGATTAATGATCGGGTTAAGCATCTTCGCGGTTATTTTAAGTCTGGTGATCATGTTTTATCTCGTTCCGCAAAAGAAAGTAAACCCTGTCCCAACCAACACTCCTGTTTCAATCCAACTTCCATACCCAATAAATATCCAGCTTCCCGGCGGATGGGCTATTGACCTGAAGATTGGATCTGTTCAGGCTGGAAGCTGGAATCCTGCCAGCGCAGAATGGCTGCAGGGAACGGAAATTTGCAGGTTGGTATCTATCCCCTGGAACAAACAATTAGATGCTATCTTTCAGACTTTTACACCAGGTGACGAAATATTACTAACCATGAGCAACAATGACCTTTTGAATTATAAGGTCGAGGCAATCAGAACCATAAATTTTGACGAACTAAACCAATTGATTAATCGAGATTCCCCTTGTTTGATCGTTGTTCTTACTCAATTAGAAGTGGATACCCGCCTAGCAACTATAGCTTCTCCTGGTTTTTCTTCAAAAACTAAGCCATCCATAGAAACTATCACAGTTCCTTCTTTGCCCTCTACCCAGGTTGCCAAAACAGCCACGCCAATTCAAATACTAGAAATAACATCACAACCACCTACTCCCTGATTGGGCATACTGGGAAAAAGGATGCGGGTATTTTCCACCTTGCAGCGTTCAAAAGAGATGTGCAAGAAATCTATTATTTTGAGCCAGGGTATATCTTTTCCCAACTATCCAGAAATATATTGCCCAGAACCTGTTCCGAGAAACCTTGGGCGGGTAGCACGTCCCCGTCAGGTTCAACATACAACCAGGTTTTCCCTGCCCCAACCGGTTCAGCATCTTCCGCAGATTCAATTGCTACTGGATTCGCATCAGAATACGGAACGGGCAAATCAGTTACCATCCTCATATTTATTATTGAAGCATGCCTGTGTAAACCTGAAGCTTGCTCCTTCAGAGATGGATTTGATATGCTCAAAGAAATGTTTTCCACACCAGCCTCGCGGAGGTCATCCATCAATGCTGTAGCACCGGAAACATTTTGAGGTGTTACGGTCAAATGTACCGACAGGAAAATATCCGCGTTGATAGAATTCTTGAGCGACTGCCAGTTTGGTTCACCAACGGTTGGCAGAATAATCATCAAGTGATCCAGACCAGTCTTTAATAAGTTTTCCAGGTAAGCGCTGTCTGCTAGTTTTATTCCATCAGTTATCAAACCAGCAACCTGACCATTTTTCTCGGCGTGAGCAATAAGCATTGGCAAATCGTCACGTAATGTAGCTTCGCCGCCAGTAAAAACGATATGGGGAATCCCTGCCGCCCATGCTTTATCAATGACAGTCTGCCACTCATCCGTTGTCAATTCGCGCTCAACTCGTTTGGATGGGGCAATTATAGGGTCGTTCCCTGCGGATAGTCGATAGGTTAGAGCGCAATCGAGACGCAATGGAGCACTTAATTCTGCGCTGTTAAGCTGCACATGCTCCATCCCCAAAGAAGAAACAGGATCCAAGTCAGAACTATTAACCAAGGTCAGGATTTTCTCGACAAACTCTTCGTAGTCCTGGAGAGCCTGGGATTTGCTAATACGATAACGGGTTGAAATAGCTTTTGCAGCATCCTGCGCATCACTACCTTTGATCAGATGGAAAGCATACTCAGCAGCAGTGGGGTTAAGGTGAAAAACTGTGGACGCATTGAAAATCAAGATTCCCATTCCGCCTTTTTGCAGCCGAAGATGCAAGCGAAATGGCTTCTCATTCTCCACCACAGATTGCATGTGGAAAACCCCCTCTGGCAAAGCCTTTACTGGGGAAAAAATTTCGGAAAGACGATCGAAAATTTTCATAACGCCTCCTTGCAAATAATAGCCAGGTTTATTGAGCTATTTTTTGCGCCAACAGATAGTTCAAGAGAGCAGGTATCATTTTTTCTACGCGAACCGCATGTTATTGCCGGACAAAATGGGGCATCTCGAATGGGTTTTTCATAGAAAGTTCCACAAAACCAGCATACATGCAATCTTTATACCAGGGCGACTGGTAGATCAGCTTTTTGATACCATTTTTCTCTATAGTATATGCGTTTTTTTCTTTAGCCGCTAATAAGCGTTCCGTCTTGGATCTGGCAGGTTCTGGATGGCAATCTAGCATATTCAAACCGATTAGTCCATAACCACCTTCTGCTTCAAAAGTTTTTGCAGCTTTATCATTCAGGGCCAGAAGAACGCCATCCGGATCACAAACAGTCACTGCAGCAGGAAATTCTTTGATCCATTCATCATTCATGCTCAATTATCTCCCAAAATAGGTTATCAATCAGAAGTTTCAAATTGAAGGGGGCAGCCGCCGCCACATTCGGACAGCAATTCACATGCGTTGCACTTTTCAGGTAGCCCATGGCGTTCACGTAAGCGCACAGAAAGCTCATGCTTCCAAATCGCATCCCAATCATCCACCAAAATGTTCCCAACGGTCTTGTAATATGATTGACATGGCAACACATCCCCGTTTGGCTCAACACACATATTATACAGCGCAGCTGTACACCCCTTTACCCCCAGATTGAGGGTTTGAGGATCAAATCCGCAGTATTGTGTCGGTGTATACCAGATCAGTCGCTGGCCGCGCATTTCAGTCTTCAAGCGCGCAGTTTCAAGTATTGGTGTTAGATCACAATCGGGTAGTCCAGTTCCTACTGTCGAGCCATGACCAGAATGAATTAGCGCATTCAAACCAATTGTTGGAACCCCCAGTTCTGCCAGAAAATCCAACGTGGAAGGGATACTGTCAATATTATTGCGCAACATGGTTGTATTAGTCATTACAAACAATGAACTGTCAATAGCATTCTTCAAACCGGCTATCGTCTGCTCAAAGGCTTTTGCGTTAACCATCGCATTATGAATATCACCATCATGCGATTCGATAGTTATCTGGACGTGATCTAACCCTGCAACCACAAGACTCTGAACATAGTCTGGATCAGACAAACGGCGCCCATTTGTATTAATTCCGGTGATTTGTCCATTTGACTCGGCATGAGCCACCAATGCAGGGAGATCATCCCTCAAAGTAGGCTCACCACCTGTGAAAACTACATGGGGAATTCCTAGGGACCAGGTTATGTCCAGCACCTTCTTCCAATCATCTGTTGAAAGTTCGGGGAAATTACGTTCGCGCGCATTATAACAGTGCTGGCAGTTATTATTGCAACGATAGGTAAGTGCCAAATCCATACGAAATGGTGCTGATGGACGAGGACTAAATGGCACAATCGCATCTATCTCCAATTCGTGGATCGGACAGCTTCCATCCTGGCGAGTCAACTCAGAGAGTTGGAACTGTATCGTCTTAAAATCATCGCGAGCATGATCAGCCTTTACATGATAACGCTCGTTGATGATCCTCACAGCATCTATTTCTGGGGTTTTCTCAAGAATCAGGTAAACCATGAAAGCTGCTGTCGGATTTAAATACAACACGCGATTGGCATTAACAATCAACGTGCCGTGCCCATCAGCATCAAGCCGCAAGTGTACACGGCTTTTTTCGCCACTATTCTCGATAAAGTAATGGAATATTGACGATCCCTTTCCAAAATTTTCATGTTTTTGAGTTTTTCTAGGCGCGAGCAGATGCCGCAATCCTGAACTCATATCATAAAGGTTTGAAAACATCTTTTTCCTCAATGGATATTGGTTTAAGGAATTAGCGACCGCCACCAGCGCAAGCACAGGCACAACCAGCGCAGGCGCAGGCACAACTACCGCCCGAATGTCCACCCCCTGAACGACTTGACGGAGGCGCTGGATTAGTAACCTTGGTCACACCACTTGTGAAATCGTTTAGATTTCCAAGTATTCGGCCGGAGAAGTTCTGTACACCACCAACCATGGATGCTGCAAAATCTGCACCTGGCAGAGATACGCGCCCGCCCAAGCTGGATGGAATCGATGACATGCCCGGCAAGGTTGCATGTGGCATGCTTGGCTGGCGATAGACCGGGTCGTAACGCCCCCACCACATAGGCATGAAAACCGGACCAGTAAAAGTACGCCGAGCCCGATCGTCATAATCTTTATCAAGCATTGTCCATTCGAGCACTTCTTCAAACATCTGGCTCTTGACTTCCGGAGTGCCAGCAGCATTGATTTGCTGCCAAGCTTTTTCATTAATGGCTTTGTAATAGGCCAAAGTTTCCTTGCGATTAAAGCCCTTCATTTTTTCCGTTACACTTTTGACCAGGTTTACCGTCATGGTTTGTAAACCTTTCCGACGATCACGGTCTGGTTTTATCATGCTTTGCACAAAATCCGCCTCATAGGGCTGTAATCCTTCAGGCTGTGGCTCAAGCAATTCCACCTTGAGAGGATCCTTACTAACAACCTGCAATCCACCCTTTTTTAAAGTACTAAATAAAATCATTGTCATAATTTTATCAAGAGGTTGTCCCATGAATATAGCTGCTTCCACTGCCGTTAACCCGCGCTTTATTCCATGACCTTCGATAGAAATGGTTGGCTTAATATATTGCATTTTTCGTTTGCGCTCCCCAAATATTCCCAAAACAGGAATCCCAAAAAAGAACAAACCAAAACAACAAAAAGGTAGAAAACCGATCACCGTATCGATAAATCCTGAAAGAATATCAAAAATGGAAGTCGTCACAATAGCTGATGCTGGGATGTATTTTTTTGGAAAGGATGCTCCAAACGTGTATTGGCTAGAACCATCTGCAGCAGGGCTATCCCAAGTGTAAGTAATCCGACCTTCAGCATCGAATCCCGTAGCAGGCTCCACCGCACCCGGCCAGCCACCACGAGCTGGATGATATTTTGGTTCATTCGTTGCTACTCCCAGGGGCAAGTGAATAACCACCATTAAATTAGTATTACCATGTACATATTGGGAACCAAAATAGGTGGGGACAAATTCACAACTGGCATAATTCTGGTCATTATCATCAGGATAAAACATTTTTGATATACGCCCAACGGTCACATGGACCATGCCTTTTTCACGTATGAAATTCTGGCCCAGATCAATTGCTACTCCACTACCACTTCCCTGATAATCAGTGGTAACATCCACATGGTTCCCCCCGACATCAGCAGTAATGCTGTTAAAATCAAAATTATTGTTAGGTAAGCCCAAGTCAACAAAGTCAATCACTTTCGCGCCAGGGTCATTCATAAATGTGAGCTTGTAATCCAACGAGAGGGTCCCATCATTATTCAAATAGACATGAACAACTTCACTTGTTAATTGAAATGAGTAATCGGTCTGCGCCGATGCTGCACCGGTCATACCGAGGACCAGCGCAAATGCCAAAATCCAGGCAAATATTCGTTGTTTCATGGCATATCTCCACTGTAATTCTTTACCACTTTGGTTCTTCAGAAAGTTGATAAGTCGCCTGACAGTACGGACAGGTGACTACCGGCGCGCCTGCCAACATTTTTACATCAGCAGATGTGATAGCGCCGCCGCATGACTGGCATTTCATCTGGCTTATTTTTGTATCACCTGGCAAGTCAATTTTCATGACCACCTGTCCACCTTCGTCCCCAACCTTAGTCTTCCGCGACCCCAGCCAGATTAAGCCTACCCCACTTGCCAAGAAAAATATCCCTACACAGGCAAAACCGATGCCAAAAAACAACCATGAAGATTGACCCTGGGCCGAAGTAGAGCCAACCACGTTCAATGCCCCATATCCAACTAAACACAGTCCTAGTAGAAACAGGATCCCCGCCCCAACATAGATCAATTTGCGGTCCATAAAAACCTCCATGACGAAATTTGACTTATTTAGTTTAGCACTTTAAAATAAGTGACACAAATGACTTTCGTCTATTATTTTACGAAAATCGGGATAATTAGTTGCGTACTGCTCATCTGACTAGTAAATAAAAAACAGCCGCCTACCTAATCTATCCAGACGTCCATCCAATAAAAGTAAACCGTCTTTGAATAGAACACATCGCTCATCAGTGATAAAATCCACAAGATCAAGTAGCGCAGATCATAGGCCAAAGTGTTCATTCACAAAACATTTTCAAATTTACGACTACGCGCATGGAGTTTCTAGCACTACTCAGGTTTTCAAACAAACCCCAGTCTCCTGGTAACCCATGCTAATAAAAATTTGGAGCCAAAATAATGACGATGCAAACTCAATATTCCCGTTGGAAAGAAACGACTCTCAAGAAATCGATTGAAAGGTTCCCAGAGCGAAAACCGACATTTACCACCAGCTCGGGAATCGAACTACCATCCACCATGCCACCCGCTTACGAAGATCCATCCTATGCCGATTTACTTGGCTTCCCAGGTGAGTACCCTTTTACTCGTGGTGTGCAGCCAACTATGTACAGAGGCCGTTTCTGGACAATGCGCCAATATGCAGGTTTTTCAACAGCCGAAGAATCCAATCGCCGCTACCGATACCTGCTTGATGCCGGCCAGACCGGTCTTTCGGTGGCTTTCGATCTGCCAACCCAAATTGGTTATGATGCCGATGATCCAATGGCACTCGGTGAAGTGGGCAAAGTTGGCGTCTCTATTTCGTCGGTCGAAGATATAGCAACTCTTTTCAGGCAGATCCCGCTAGACAAGGTTTCTACATCCATGACCATTAACGCCCCCGCCGGCGTTCTGCTAGCGATGTATATTGCTGTTGCAAAGCGCCAGGGTATTGAGATGAAAGCCCTGCACGGAACCATCCAGAATGATATATTAAAAGAATACATCGCACGAGGGACCTATATCTACCCACCAGGGCCTTCAATGCGACTCATAACGAATATTTTCGACTTCTGCGCCCATAATGTGCCCAACTGGAACACCATCTCGATTTCTGGTTACCATATCCGAGAAGCCGGCTCGACTGCAGTACAAGAAGTTGCCTTCACCCTAGCCAATGCTATTGCTTATGTCGAAGCTGCACTAAGAGCCGGCCTGCCCGTGGACGAGTTTGCCCCGCAGCTCTCTTTCTTTTTTAACGCGCATAATAACATATTGGAAGAGGTTGCAAAATTCCGTGCCGCTCGCCGTATGTGGGCAAAGCTTATGCGCGAACGCTTTGGTGCTCAAAAGTCTTCAAGCTGGCAACTTCGCTTCCATACTCAAACGGCTGGCTCAACCCTAACGGCCCAGCAGCCCGAAAATAATGTTGCCCGAGTAACATTACAGGCATTATCCGCTGTGCTAGGGGGGACTCAATCGCTCCATACCAATTCAATGGACGAGGCTCTCTGGCTGCCTACTGAGAAATCAGTACGAGTTGCATTACGCACTCAACAGATTATCGCTTATGAAGCTGGCGTTGCGGATTCAATTGACCCATTAGCTGGTTCTTACTTAATTGAATATCTCACTAATGAAATTGAAACTCATGCTCGTGAATACATCCACAAAATTGACGAAATGGGTGGAGCTTTGATAGCGATCGAACGCGGTTTCATGCAAAACGAGATTCAAGATGCGGCTTATGCTGCCCAAATGGCGATTGAAAAAAACGAACAAGTTGTGGTCGGCGTCAACCAGTTTCAAATCAATGAAAAAATCACTCTAGAGCCCCAAAAAACCGATCCTGCCATTGAAGCTGCTGCGCACAAACGGCTAGCCGACCTGCGTGCAATCCGCAATTCCGCCAAAATAGCAGAACTGCGAACCCAACTGGAAACCGCTGCTCGCGGCAGCGATAACCTCATCCCGCTGTTTATCGAATGCGTTGACAATCAAATGACCCTCGGCGAAGTTTGCAATACCCTGCGCAGCGTCTGGGGTGAATATCAAGCGGTTGGTTTTTAAGGGTCTCGCTTAACGACAACTTGGATCGCAGAACGTTTTTTGTGCGATTTTCACGGCAAATCGGAGGACAGGTATTCCTATGTCTAAAATTGACGCACTGGTAAATAACTTCCTCGCGCAAAAACGTATTGCTGTAGTTGGTGTTTCCATTAAACGAGAAAGCGGTTGCAACTTGGTTTACACAAAATTTAAAGATGCCGGTTATGTGGTTTTCCCCGTTAACCCTCACATCACTACATTTAAAGGAGATCCATGCTACCCAAATCTGAATTCTATTCCGGAAAAACCCCAGGCTGTCTTCATTTTAACCAACCCTCGCGTGACGGATCAAATTATTCGCCAATGCGTGGATCTTGGCATAAGGCATGTCTGGATGCACTGCATGCTTGGTACAAAATTTGGCCTGGCTTCTAGTATGACCAGCGTTTCTGCTGAAGCAGTCAAAATTTGTCACGAGAATAGCATTAATGTCATTCCCGGGGCCTGCCCAAACCAGTTTCTAAAGCCAGATTTTGGTCATGGTTTGATGCGCCGACTTTGGGGATTACTTGGATTCATGCAGACCGGATAGTGGTTTCCATAAACCAAATAATCTCCCCAAAATTTCCTTGACGTCCGATAAAGGGCATGGTAAACTATCGACCGCTTAACAAATGGTCCCGTGGTGTAGCGGCTAACATGCGGCCCTGTCAAGGCCGAGATCGCGGGTTCGAACCCCGTCGGGGCCGCTCGAAGTAATTCGAGTAGGACAGAAACCCTGGAATGACTG
>CAZHWV010000046.1:0-27864 GCA_964536185.1 uncultured Anaerolinea sp.
TCGGCGGCACTGGCGTCTTTGTAGCCGTATTGGTCGGCGGCACTGGCGTCTTTGTTGCCGTATTGGTCGGCGGCAACGGCGTCTTTGTAGCCGTATTGGTCGGCGGCACTGGCGTCTTTGTTGGCGTATTGGTCGGCAGCGGCGTATTGGTCGGCAGCGGTGTCTTGGTTGGCGTATTGGTCGGCAGCGGCGTATTGGTCCGTGTCGGAGTATTGGTCGGCAGCGGCGTATTGGTCCTGGTTGGTGTATTGGTCGGCGGTGAGGTGTTCGTCGGTGTATTGGTACGTGTCGGCGTATTGGTTCTGGTCGGCGTGTTCGTTGGCAGCGCTGTATTCGTCCTGGTTGGTGTATTCGTCGGCGGCAGCGGCGTATTGGTCTTGGTCGGCGTGTTCGTCGGCAGCGGTGTCTTCGTCGGTGTATTGGTCGGTTTTGGTGTCTTTGTTGGTGTTTTGGTGTTTGTTGGTTTTGGTGTCTTTGTTGGTGTATTGGTGTTTGTTGGTTTTGGTGTCTTTGTTGGTGTATTGGTGTTTTTCGGTGTTTTGGTCGGCGTCATGGTATTTGTATTTATCGGTGTTTTGGTCGGTGTCAGGGTATTCGTGGGTGTAGGGGTCGCCGAAGCAGTACCGGTACTGGTCACGGTGGGAGTTTCCGTTTCTGTGGCAGTTGGCGTAATGGTCGGGGTTTCGGTAGCGGTTGCAGTCATGGTCGGGGTGTTGGTGGGTGCTGGCGTAAAGGTTGCCGGGATGATGGGTGCCGGAACGAGAATGGTTTTGGCAATTCGGAAACGTTCGACAATGCCTTCGCGGATTGTTGTCAGGTGGAAGTAGGGCCAGACCATGTTGATAAAAGGGGTCAGGAAGGGATGGTTAAAGTCGACCCCGACAATCACACGATTTCCTGGGCCGCCGGCATCTTCCTCGGGCGAACATTCGCCATAGCCGTCACGCTGGCCAGATATGGCTGTTGAACCCATCCGCGGGAAGTTATAGGAGAAATCGGAAATTTCATCAGGCGGACTAACATCCGGATCAACAGTATCCCGGGAGGAGCAAACCGTTACGTTCAGATAACCTTTTTTGTCAATGTCATCCCAGGGGATAAGGCTGGAATCCCAAAAAATGAAATAACTACTAAAATTATTGGCGACTGCGTGGATTGACTCTAAGCGGGCGAAATCCACTTCGCGGTATTTGTAAAAGCTGGCTTGCTGGGGGTCAGGATCAGCGCTGGAACAAGGAATATCATTGCCATCGGCATCATGAGCGCTTGTATGGTCGCCGACAACCTGATCGGCGCCGTCGGCTCCAAGGCAGAATTGGGTTTCATACTGCCCGGTGGCAGCGTAACGCACGGCCTGGCGGGCGATATTCTGGACGGAGAGCCAGGCGGCAAATAATAATGAAAAATCAATGATCCCGAAAATGATAATCAGAAAGATGGGAAAGGCCAGGGCAAACTCGACGGCTGCCTGTGATTTTGCCTGCCGGTGCAGAAAACGGTTGGGAGCTGGAGGTGATAGTATGCGCATAGGGTTGGCCTGTTATAAAAAAGAATGTCTCATTACTGGGTCAGGCGTGTGGCGATTTTGTTGGCGATGGCCAGGAATATCTTTTGCAGGTCTGCCGGATCGGCATCGAAGTAATCGTCTGTGCCGCCTACTTCGGCGATATAAGAAAGCAAAGTACTGCCGGCGGGGGGGGTGCCTGATTCGGCATATGGATCAACTGTTACTCGATCGCCAAGATCGAGGCCGATGGCAAAAATCAGCGAACCCACCCCAAGGGAGTCAGCTTGATCTCGGGAATAGTCATCGGTATCGTAAAGAGAGGCATCAATCACATCATCGGTGCCAATCGGATGGCCTGGATCCTCAAAATAATGGCGCACGTTGGCGTTTGTATCGCGGCATCTTGGATAATTGTGGGGATCCGGACAGATGGGGTCACCACTTTCGTCGTAACCGGCATTGGGTATGCCATCCGTCAGCAAGACCGTAACCCACAAAGCCCCTTCCCGACGGCCCTGTGTGCTTAAAATATTCGCAGCCCAAAATAACCCGCCGCCGATATTGGTTGAACCGGTAAGGGTGAAATCCTCCTGGCCGCCACTCAAGGATGGGTGGAAACCGATATAATCAATTTCCTCATAATTGGCTGTTGGTGTATTTGTAATCGGATCCCAAGTGAAAAGACGACAGGGCTCGAAAGACGCTAATGGCTCAACGGCTATACTCGGGTCGGTTGGATCTCTTTGATCTTTATAATGATCACATTTCTTGGCCTTCGTGTAAACCGTTGGCAGCCGGGTATCATTAGCTTGCGTGCTGCCATTTGGTACACCGTCATACATCCACAAGTTGTTAATGGCATCCAGAATTTCAGTACGATCGTTAGAAAGGTAAGTATCATCGCCCGTGATTGGATCGGTACCAAAACTTACCGGGTGGGGGGTATTGTCGAAGACCACAATAGCAACCTTATCGAACTCCGGATCCATAAAAGTATCTACAAAAGTATACGCTGCTTCTTTAACTTCCTGAAAGGGGTGGCAATTCCCTATTTCGCCAACAGGGTGATTGTAACCCACACGATCATCGGGCTGGCTGGTGTTACAAGAACTCGGGTCACGATTGATAGAAGGTTTTGGCCATTCTTCTGTTCCGGTGTAATCTTTGAAATAGCCCATTGATTCAGAGCGGTCAAGGACCAGTACCAAATCAATGGCGGCGGCTTCTGAAATCGAGGTCACTTCGATCGGTACACTCCTGATCCCAATTACCGACATGAAAAACATCGGCACGTCTTCCCGGGCGGTAACCCTGACCAGTTTTCGAAGGATACCTGGGCACAGGCTTGGCAGGGTTTTGCAAGTATCCACCTCGGCGGCAAGTGAGTTAGTGTCGGGCACGCCGTTCAGCACCAAAAATTCACGCGCGGCTAACTCCAGGGTCGCAATAGGTACGTTTTTCTTATACTGGGTTGTGGCGCTCAAGGCGGCAGCGTCCACCGCTCGGCGCAAGCGCGAGTAACTAAGATACATGTAGCCCGCATCTACGACCAGGCCAACGATGGCAATCAGGCCAATAGCAATCAGCGCCAGGATCACCAGGATTTGCCCTTTTTCATGTTTTTGAGATGTTTGAGTGTCTAAATTCATAAAAAAATACCTTTAACTAAGGCACAGGAGTTGGTTCTGCGGCTGAGAGCGGCATGATCGAATAGGCACGCAAATAAACTGGATCGGGGATGCCGGTAAAGCTGAACAGTTTCAGGATCTGGTCATAAGCATAAAATACTTGAACCAGCACCAGGCCAGTGCTGGGGGCGGTTCCATCCACTAGTGCCAGAATTTGCGCGTCGGTAAATATGTGCGGTGATACATGCGCTGAAGTTATGTTATTGTATCGACTATGTGTCGCACTGGTGAAACGTACAAGTGATTTTGCACCGGCGCCATTGGTGGTAACACTGAAAAAGCTGACCACGATGTCGTCCCCATTGGCGGGGTTCAGCACGAGCGGGTTGATCGCACCCTTGGAGAGCTGGTTACCGTCCTCATCAAATTGGCCTTCGATGATTTCGTAAATTTTTTGAAAAAAAGGTTCGTAGTTGCTGACCGTGGTTATGGTTC
Source organism: uncultured Anaerolinea sp. (assembly GCA_964536185.1). Taxonomy (GTDB): domain Bacteria; phylum Chloroflexota; class Anaerolineae; order Anaerolineales; family Villigracilaceae; genus UBA5195. The sequence goes on from CAZHWV010000046.1 coordinate 3,631, forward strand.
CATCGGCAGCTATTACTTTTAAGGGTCCAAAAGGATCGTCGTTGCTGGCGAAACGCGCACCTTCGCGCGCGCCGTCCACCACGTTAATGTACTGGTTGAGCAGGTTGCCAAACTCAACCATACCGGCAAACAGGATCAGGAGAATCACCAAAACCATCGATAGTTCAACAAAGCTTTGGCCCTGGCTGGCAAGTCTCCGCACGAATTTCAGGCGCTTGAAGGTCATCAATTTCCCTTTATTTCGGTACCTGCCCTGGTGTTTTGCGTTATGGCTGAGGACAAATCATACTCCAACCATTTTAAATTTATTGAAGTTTTTGCGCAGGGCAAGCTATTAATAGTTTAACATTAATCATATTTTAATGGTTAACGAGCGGAAACGAAATCCTACCTTAGTACTATGGTACTACTTTCCTAACAAGAATGAAAGGATTGGTGGGAAATAAATCAGCAGCGCGGCGCCCAGGACCAGGTAGGGGCCGTAGGCGGTAAAGACGGTCATGCTTTCGTAACGGCGCGTAGCGATAAGGTAGAGCACCAGCCCCAGGCTGATCAGGCCGCCAGCCAGGATGCCGATCATCAAGCCATACAGGATCAGGGGCCAGCCGAGCATCAGCCCGAGCACGCCGGAGATGGTCACATCCCCAAAGCCGAGGGCTTCTTCGCCGTCATCGTGTCCCATTTTGTGGGCGCGGTAGCGGGCGAACAAAACGCCGAACCAGTAAAAGATCAGCATAACGCCCAGCCCGACCAGGCCGCCGAGCAGGGAGGTGACCGGGTTGGTGCGCAGGCTGCCAATCAGCAGTCCGAGCAGCGCGCCAGCCAGGCTGACGCTGTGCAGGATCAGGCGCTGTTCGAGGTCGATGACCACCACGATCCCAAAGTAGGTCAGCAGCGCCAACCCGAGCCAATAGCCCAGGCGGGCGGGCGGGTAAAACCAAAGCGCCAGTGAGAGCCCGAAACTGGTTGCCAGGCAGAAATAAGTCCTCCAGGAGCGGGCTGCGCCGCACTTGCTGCAGGCGCTTAAGCGCAGGTAGTCTGGCCATGGAAGCAGGTCGCCGCACTGTGCGCAGACCGGGTGGCCCAGCGCGCGTTGGGTGGGCAGGACGTCAGCCAGATAATTCACCAAGCAACCGGCGAGCAAGCCCAAGAAAACAGCGATCAGGATTTCCATATTATCGTAATTATACCAAGATTATAAATATTACGGGGGACTTTTATCAGCGTGGCAGACCAGCATATCTGGCGTCAGGGCGTAGGGCGAAATAAATTTCGCCTTACGCCCTGGGTAGCCTCTACGCTAAATTGCCATCGATCGTAGATGCGAAACGCAACGAGCCTGAGTAACCTTATTTATGGAAATTGGCATTCATTTTGATACTGGGACGCAGGTCAACGACTTCCCCGGCAGTCAGGACGCGAACCGTATCCAGCGAGATCGCTTTCCCACTGTGATTGGTTCCTGCGTAGTGAGCCGTCAGACCGACCATGTTGATCAGTTCACCACCTTTTGCTTGGTAAGCGGCTGGAACCTCATTCTCGGGGAAAATGGCATGATAGGGGCATTCGGGTACACAGGCGCCGCAGTCGATGCAGCTGGATGGGTCGATATAGTACGTCGGCCATTGCTTGTTTGGGTCGCCGGGATTGATGCATTCCACAGGGCAAACATCCATGCAGCCGCTGTCGCGCAGGCACAAACTGGTAATAACGTGAGCCATTGGATCTCCTTGAAATTTTAATAATGGATGACTAAACCATTAGTCGCTGTGGACCAATAAAAGTTACGCAGATCGAGCCAATTTTAAGCTCTGTTTTTCGGAAATTTTGAACCTATCGCAAAATACACAATTCTCAAATGTGATTATAATCTAAGCTCATTGCGTCTCAGGTTGTGTGCGGTTCTGTGGGATCCCCCGCAGCCCTGGGTTACTTTCGAACGTGAACAAACGCGAAATTTGGCGATTCGCGCTGAGTTTTTAGAAGAATTTTTAACAGATTACATAGCGCAGATTAGCGTTCATTCGTTATTTCGTGATAGAAAGAAATGAGCCTGGCGCGGGCCGGATAGATCTCGAATGCTTGCGAATCGCACGAAGGCCACGAATAATTAATTGGTTTTGATTTTTAAATTTGGATGGGAGCTGACATGGAAAAGTTCATTATTGAAGGCGGCGTGGCGCTCAACGGGGAGATGACCCCTTCTGGTAATAAAAATGCGGCTCTGCCTTTGCTGGCAGCCTGCCTGTTAACCGAAGAGCCGGTGATCTTGCACAATGTCCCGCAAATCCGGGATGTGCTCGACATGCGTCGCATGCTGGAGAGTCTGGGCGTGATCATGGATGATCTGGGGGATCGTTCGTGGCGGGTGACGGCCAGGCATCTACGCCCGGCGGACCTGGATCCGGAGCTCTCGCGCCGAATCCGAGCCTCCATTCTGCTGGCCGGACCGATGACCGCGCGGGCGGGCGAACTCAAGCTGCCGCCACCCGGCGGGGATGTCATCGGCCGCCGGAGGGTGGATACGCATATCTGGGCTTTGCGCCAGATGGGCGCGACGGTTAGCTATGAGCGCACGTTTGAGTTCAAGGCCCCGGCCGGGCTGCATGGGGCCAATATTCTTCTGGATGAGGCCAGCGTGACCGGCACCGAAAACGCGATCATGGCCGCTGCCCTGGCAAGGGGCACAACCAATCTGCATAACGCGGCTTCCGAGCCGCATGTACAGGAGTTGTGTGCGATGCTGAATAAGTTGGGCGCCAAAATTGAGGGGATTGGCTCGAACACGCTCAAGATTGAAGGCGTGGATCGCTTGCATGGCGGGGAATTTACGATTGGGCCGGATTACCTGGAAGTGGTCAGCTTTGTCGGCGCAGCGGTGGTCACGCGCGGCAGGCTGCGTATTCGCAATGCCGGCGCCGAACACCTGGGCATGATCCTGATCGTGCTTAACCGCCTGGGCGTAGATTGGCAGGTGGATGGCGCTGATATCATCGTCTCGGCCAGTCAAAATCTGGAAGTCGAACCGGACCTGGGCAATGCCATTCCGGAGATCAAGACCAACATCTGGCCGGCCTTCCCGACTGACCTGATGAGCATTGCCATCGCGATTGCCACGCAGGCCAAGGGCAGCGTTCTCTTCCATGACTGGATGTATCCGAGCCGCATGTTTTTTATTGATAAGCTGGTCAGTATGGGCGCGCAGATCGTGCTGTGTGACCCGCATCGCTGCATTGTTACCGGACCGACCCGGCTTTCGGGTGAAAAGGTGGAAAGCCCGGACATTCGGGCAGGGATGACCCTGGTGCTGGCGGCGCTGGCGGCAAACGGCACTTCGACTATTCGCAATGTGGGCCAGATCGACCGCGGTTATGAAGATGTGGATGGCAAGCTGCGCAGCCTGGGCGCGCGCATCGAGCGCCAGACGGAAAAATAATTTTTTTTGTGGTGTTTTTGCGTAAAGGATGCGCAAAAACACCACTTGCGGGGGAGAGCATGGCGTTTTAAGGACCGGTGATGACCACTTTGTTCAATTCAATTCGAAACGTGCTTTTGTCCTTCTTCATCTGCCCAAAGGAGCCGGTGAAGATGCGCTTGTTGGGAATCTGGATGATGTACGTGTAACGGGCTTGCAAGATGGTGATGACCAGGGATTTGCCGACTTTATACGAATAATAGACCGGCTGCGCGCGGTTCAGGGTTATGCCGTTGAGGGTAAAGATGACATCATTTACACCCGTGTTATTGACAATGAGTAATAAAGCATCTGGCAGGCCGGCGGTGTCGCCGGGGGCGAAGGTTCCCAACCAGTCGGTAGGGCTGGCGACGGAATCGAGGGCTGCGCCGCTGGTAGGTTCGAGGGTGGCGGTTTCAGTGGGTTGGGTCGTGGCCGTAGGGGCTGGCGTGAGCGTGGGTGGCAGCGTGGGGCTTGGTTGGGCAGTCAGGGCTGCGGCGACCAGCGTGCTGGAGATGGCTGCCGTGGTTGCCAGGATATCGGGTGTGGCTGCGGGGGTGGGCGCCGGGCTGCAGGCGCTGAAAACAAAAATAAAAATTATTAACAGGCCAGATCGTTGCATACATTTTCCTTAGCATGAAAAGTCCCGCAGAATTCTGCGGGACTTGTTTTTTAGTTCTTCCCGGCGACTTCCAGGAACTGCGCGACTGCTTCTTTCAACATTTTTTCGGGCAGCGCGCCCACCTGGCGATGAATTATTTTACCACCAGAGATGAACAACATGGTCGGGATGCCCTGGACGCCATATTTCTGGGCCCATTCGGGGTTTTCATCGGTGTTGACCTTGGCGACGATGACCTTGCCGGCATAATCCTTGGCCAATTTATCCAGGATCGGGGCGACCGCTTTGCAGGGGCCGCACCAGGGCGCCCAGAAATCGACAATGACCGGTGTGGGCGATTTTAAAACAGTTTGTTCAAATGCAGCGTCGGTGACGTGTAGAGGAGCTTCAAGCATGGTTTTTTTCCTTTATGTTTACGTTTCTTTGACGATATGACTAGAGAAGAGGCTCTATCTACAGGAGAGTCTTCTATATCTATTGATGCAAAAGGATCGAAAAAGTTGCGTATCCGCTGGCCGCGAGTATAACACAAACAGCATGTTATAATCTTTGACGCTATGGCTGAATTTTTCTCGCGTTGGAAGACTGGGCTGGCCCGTACATCCAAAGCCGCTTTTGGGCGGCTGGCGGGCTTATTGGGCGCCACTGAAATCAGTTCCGATACCTGGGATGATTTGGAGGCGCTGTTGATCCAGGCTGACTTGGGTTTGGATACGTCTCAATCGGTCTTGAGTGCGCTCAAGGCGGCGGTCAAGCGTGACGGCTTGACGCGCGCGGCGGACCTGCAGGCTGTGCTCAAGGCAGAGCTGCGCTCGCGGCTTTCCGCCGCGCCTGCCGGGCTGCAATTTGACACGAAACCCGCAGTAATCCTGCTGGTGGGGGTGAATGGCTCGGGCAAGACGACCACCGCCGCCAAATTGGGCCAGCGCTTTCAGCAGCAGGGCAAGACGATCTTGTTCGGCGCGGCGGATACCTTCCGCGCCGGCGCGGTCGACCAACTGCAAGTCTGGGGCCAGCGGTTAAAAGTGGAGGTTGTCTCGGGCGCGCCGGAATCTGACCCGGGCGCGGTGGCCTTTAGCGCAGTGCAAGCGGGCATCGCGCGCAATGTGGATCTGATCCTGATCGATACCGCCGGACGCCTGCACACGCGTTTTAATTTGATGGAAGAACTGAAAAAAGTGTACCGGGTGGTGGGCAAGGCCCTGGAGGGCGCGCCGCAGGCAGTCTGGTTGGTGCTCGACGCGACCACGGGTCAGAATGCGCTGCAGCAAGCCAAGGCTTTTAAAGAGGCGGTCCAGGTAAACGGGGTGATCCTTTCCAAGCTCGATTCTTCGGCGCGCGGCGGGATGGCCTTTGCCATTCAACGCGAGCTGGGGCTGCCGATCCTTTTCGCTGGCCTGGGCGAAAAGCCCGAAGATCTGACACCTTTTGACCCGGATGCGTTTGTGGAAGGGATCCTGGGTTAACTACTTTTGGAGGCAACATGCAGGACTTGATCGATCGATTGCAGCAAGCAGGGGAGCTGACTTCGCAATTAATGGTGCGACTTTGACTTAGTCTCAAAGGAAATCCAATTATCCGAACTCGATAAACAAATAGCCGCGCCTGATTTTTGGGACGAGCCTCAAGCGGCTCAGAAAATTAGCAAAGCAGCGGCTGTCTCCCGGGACCTGCTGGAAGATTGGCATGCTTTGGAACAGCGTATTCAATATACGCGTGAACTGGCTGAAATGAAAGATGACAGCCTGCGCGCCGAGCTGGAAGCTGAAACCAGGCTGATTGAAGCCGACCTGGAGAAGCGTTCCTTTACGGCCATGCTTTCGGGACAATATGACAGCGGCGATGCCATTTTGGCCATCCATGCCGGGGCAGGGGGCACAGACAGCCAGGATTGGGCTGAGATGCTCCTGCGTATGTACTCGCGCTGGGCCGAAGCTCAAGGTTTTACGGCCGAGATCATTGATATGACCCAGGGTGAAGAAGCCGGGATCAAATCAGTCACCATCGCCATCGGCGGGTCTTATGCTTTCGGCTATTTGCGTTCGGAAAAGGGTGTGCACCGCCTGGTGCGCCTGTCGCCCTTCGACGCCGCTCACCGCCGGCATACCTCCTTTGCGCTGGTCGAAGTGCTGCCGCAGGTGGCCATGGACAGTCCCGAAGTCCCGGTTGACCCGGGGGATGTGCGCATCGATGTCTTCCGTTCCTCGGGCGCAGGCGGGCAAAATGTGCAAAAGAATTCCACTGCCATCCGCCTGACACACATCCCGACCGGCATCGTTGTCACCTGCCAGAATGAGCGCTCGCAAATGCAAAACAAGGCTGTGGCCATGCAGGTGCTGCGCTCACGCTTGCTGCAGATCCAGCAAGCCAAGCAGGAGGCGGAAATCGCGGTTTTGAAAGGCGATTACACCAAGGCTGAGTGGGGCAGCCAGATCCGTTCGTATGTGCTGCATCCGTACCAAATGGTCAAAGATCACCGCACGGATTTCGAAGTGGGCAATTCCCAGGCTGTGCTGGATGGGGCTTTAAATGGTTTGATGGAAGCCTATCTGCGCATGGCAACCTAGTTGAATTTCTCCGCTGCGTGTTGTAAGATTATTTACTGCCTGAGCAGTACCAGGAGAACAAAAATGAAGAATTTCGATAAGGTCTGTTCCATAGGGGCAAGAGCAGCGCTGTTGGCGCTGTTGGCCAGCCTGGCGGTCTTTGGGCCGGCGCGCGCGGATGTAGCCCCGCCCGAGTCGCCGCCAGGTGTGATCATTTCTCCGGGGAGCGAGAGCACCCAGGTACGCATGGTCTCCGAAGTGGTCACACTGACCATCATCTCAAGCGGGGTCCAATTTGGAAAAGCCAAGACCACAGCGGTTTTCAACATGCGCAACCTGGGTTCCAGCGACGAAAGCATTGCTGTGCGCTTTCCATTGACCTTTGGCGAGGCGCTGTATTACGGCGATTTGTATCCGGAAATCAGCGATTTTAAAGCCCAGGTGGGTGGCAGATCTGTTGCAACCAGCCGGATCACCAGCGTGGATGAAAATTCCGGCCAGACGATCCCCTGGGCCAGTTTCTCGGTTCCATTTCCTGCCGGGCAAGAGGTGAAGATCGCGGTCAGCTACACAGCCCAGGGTTTTGGATACGAGCCTTTCTTGACCTTTCGTTATATTTTAGAGACTGGCGCCGGCTGGAAAGACAGCATCGGCGCAGGCGATATTATCGTGCAGCTGCCGTACCCGGCCAGCCCGGAGAATGTGTTGATCGATTCCGAAAGTGGATTCGCCCAGGCGGCTGGCGCGCCGGTTTTTTCAGGAAACGAGGTCAGCTGGCATTTCGAAAACCTGGAACCGACGGTAAATGAAAATTTTCAAATTGAGATGATCGCGCCGGCCACCTGGAAAAAAGTCATCACCGAGCGCGAAAATACCGCCAAGAATCCGCAAGATGGCGAAGCCTGGGGCCGGCTCGGAAAGGCGATCAAGGAAGCAGTTCGTTACCCGAAGGGATATTTGCGCGAGGATGTGGGCGGCGCGCAGTTGTACGCGGAAGCGGTCCAGGCTTACGACAGGTCTGTGACCTTGCTGCCAAAGGACGCGCTCTGGCACTATGGGTTTGCGGACTTGCTGTGGAGTCACTACCAGTTCAGCGTATATTACCCTGGATTGCAGGATAATACTGAATTGACGCGCATTGCCGATGAATTACGACTATCCCTGCAGATCGACCCAAATAACCAGAGCGCCAGGGATCTGGCCATGTGGGTCTCCGAGAGCCTGCCCTGGGCATTGTCCCAGACAGAGCGCGGCTACGACTTCCTGGTGTTGACGGCCACCCCGACGCTTCTGCCGGAAACAGCCACGCCAGCCAGCGAAGGCAGCCCAGAGCCCAGCGCGACGGCGCCTGCGCCAGAGCCGACCAGGATGGTGGATAAGACCGCCACTGCGCCGGCGGCTGCGCTGGTCGCGACGAACATCCCAGCCGACCCTCAGAAGACGCCCACCGGGGGAAACCCATTGTGCGGGTCAGTCCTTGTTTTGCCATTTCTGCTGGGTTTGATATGGTTTGTAGCAAAGCAATAATAGCCTTATGTCAATAGTTAATACTTACTTACGCGAATGTGCTGGGCCAAAATTAATGTATAATTTATATAAGCTGCATTGACCAGTCTGTAGAAAATATATACCAAGCATCCTAACAATAGTTTGTAGAGGGTAATCCTTGAGACTTTTCTCGGCGCGGATAAATAAGTTGTTTAACAAAGGGGGTGTCCGGACCCTTTTTCTAATGTTAGCTACTGCTTCTGCCGTGGCTGCTCAAATAACATTACCGCCGTCAAGCGCAAGTTTAGCGGCGGATATTCCACTACCTGTCCCGATTTGGAAATCTGTTTTATTGATGGATGGACAGTTAACTCCTTATCGTGCATCCATACTGTTGTTTCTGCTTGCAATTTTCATGACGATTATTGCATTTTGGGGCAAATCGATAAAACAGTTGCCGTGGAAAAAACTAATATTTGCCAAGACTGGTATTGAAAATAGCGAAAATGAAAAATATTTGAACCTTAATCTTCACCTGGGGGAAGAACAAAGCCGGATTGAAATCAATTTAATCGGATCCCCCCAACTTTGGCGCAAAAACCTGATTAGCATAAGTTTTTTTGCACTCTCCTTTGTTCTATCTATTGTAACCTTCATCTTATTTAGAATGTTTACCGAGACTAATCTGGGCCTGGCGTTCTGGATGGTTTCCTTGACCATTTTACTTGCATCAGCCAGCATACGATCTTTTTACCAATCAAACATGGGCCCTTACCATTGGGTTGATTACTTTCGAGCTGGGATCTCCATAATATATTGTTTGCTTACCTTTTTTTTATTAACCATTGGCAATGCCTGGGGAATTCTTACCTGGTTGTTATGTGTCGCTACTATTTTTAGTTGGAAAGTGAAACGTAACAAAAAGCCGCATTCAAACCCAGAACCTGAGACAAGCTCGAAATCTCTAATACAGGAAGAAACTTTACAGGAAACAGGTCCAGTAATAAAGACATCGGAATTATTTATACAAAAACCTGGGGCGGCAGGATTGTTGCACTTGAAACAAAAAGGCCAGGATATTTTCCGTATTATTTCCACACAGTTGGAAATAATAATATTTATTATTTTGATCGGAATGGGCGCTTTTTTCAGGCTTGGTAATATTTTTGATCTTGCCCCAGGATTAAACAACGATGTTGCCATGTTGATTGGAGTGGCTACTCAATTATTCCAGGGAAAAGTGGCTTATACCCCGTTCAGCAGTATCGGGTGGGGATTCGAAACATTATTCCTCTATGTAATTGCTTTATGGATACATATTGTTGGGCCCAATTTTCTGGCAGCAAGATTCGCTAGTGCCTCTGTCGGAATTATTACCTTGATCGTAGCGTATTTATTGGCTCGCCAGGTGGCAGGTAAGCGTGTAGCCTGGATCAGCACGGCTTTACTGGCAGCCTCTGGATATCACATTATTTTCAGTGACCTGGGCAGTCGACTGATTTTTCAGCCCTTGTTGGAAGCAGCATCATTTTGGCTGCTTTGGCTGGCATTGGAAAAAAGGAAATACTGGCTTTTCATACTAACAGGAATTTCCCTGGGCTTCACGATACAGGCTTACAATGCCAGCGTTTTTTATCCATTTTTGTTCGTTATTTTTTTTATCTATTTAATTATTCGAAAGTGGAAAAAAAGAAAAAGTTTTATCCAGAAATACTTGATCGGTGCGGTCATCATCCTGGTTGCATTTTTTATTACGGCAGCTCCCCTGCTTGGTTATATTTCAAATAACTGGGATACATATCGCGCTCGTTCCAACTCTCTCCTGGTTTTATATCGAATGCAGGATAGTGAGAAAACGCACCCGGGAACGTTTTGGTCCCCACTGGTACGAAGCCTGGTGGTCGGATCCCTGATTTTTAACCAACGTGGCAATTCAAATGATTTATACATAGAAGAATCGGCTTTGGATTTTCCTGTTACCATCCTTTTTGTATTGGCCTTTGCTTTTACATTAAGATTTTGGAAAAAACCGCTTCCGTTCTTTTTGTTAACCTGGTTCTTTTTAGGATTATCCGCTGGATATGTCAGTGAGCCCAATGCGAACCGTTCTATAGGTAGTTTTATTCCAATCTATTTGATGTGCGGGATATTTTTATCCGCATTTATAAATTTTATGGACGAGCGGTTTAAAAAAGATGGTGGTTTCATTAGCGGCAGTGTGGTGACGATTCTTATTGTCATTGTAACTATCGCCTTTACTTACCGGGATTATGTCGGTCCTAATTATAAATATCGCTGGGGATATGCAGAGAGATCGACGGGAGTCGGAGTGTATGTGGATCAACTTCGTACAAAAAATAATCCTATTTATATAACTGATTCATATTTTGTGACCGACACTGTCCGGATGATGTCCTATAAATCGGGTGAGGATTATTACACCAAACCATATACACGTTTGTCAATGTATGATGTTTTGGCAGAAGGCTTCCCGGATCGCTCAGATGTTGCTGTTGTCGTGGGCGATTGGCCGGAAGATGAACTGGCAAAAGATATTTTGCTCAAAATTTACCCCCAGAGTAAACTCGAGATTATTCCAAAAATTGATACCCATTGGGATTTTGAAAAGAATGTCGGTTATGGATTAATAATCCCGCAAAACGACCTCCAGTCTCCAACAATCCTCGATGAGGGGTTATTATCTCAATATTATAAGGAATGGGATGGAAAAGGTGAACCTTTTCAGAAGTTTGTGGACCCACTTCTTGTCTTACCAGTTCAACCCGACCCTGAAGGGGCGATTTTTAGCACAATTTGGACCGGAACATTTGTCATAGAAACGGCAGGAGAATATGGCTTTCAACTCCGTTCGAACAATCGTTCTCAACTTTACATAGATGATCAACCAATTGTTGAGATTACCACCTTTAACAAAGATGACCCGGAGATGGACCAGATTGCAGATGGATTAGTTGAACTGCCCCAAGGCTCCCACCGGATCAAGATTGTCTATAATTACGAAGGCGGCAATATCCGGTTAGGTGTTCTCTGGAAAATCCCTGGCGCAGATTATAACTGGCTGCAGGCGAGAAATTTTTCCCCATAAATGAGAGATCCTGCCGTTGCATTTGTCCTGCTGGTTCATTGATGGAACGCAGTGCTCCGACGTAGATAAAAAATGTGTTAAAGAAGCTCGAGTGTCAAACCAATGATCAGGTTGATGTCCTTTATTGGAAAATTAAAAGGAAAAAACCTGCGATGTACAACCCGAAAATGATTCTGCAATTCGGCAGTGATTTCGTGCGGAGTATTGATATGTTCCATTTTAATTAACCAATCATAATTTTGGTGATAAAGTTTTTCAAATAATGGACGAGCAGAAATATTGCGAGCGATTGAATAGGCAAAACCCGGGTCGCAGGGGATGATTACGCAAAAGGTGCCATCTGGTTTCAAGACTCTTTTTACTTCGAGAAGCGCAGAAGGCAAATCAGGCAAATGTTCAAGAATGTGAATTGCCAATACTCGATCAAAATACTGATCCGGAAAGTCAATTTTTTCTTGACAATCGCCAGTAATTGCCCGGATTCCTGGAAATAAAGACAGCACCTTTTCTGTCATTCCAGATTGTACTTCCAGCGCAACATAATCTTGCTTTGAGATATTTTCATAACGTATATGAGCTCCCATGCCTGCTCCAATTTCAAGCGTGCGCCCCCCTTCCTTAAAAGTTCGCAGCGGATAGCGTTGATTAAACTGCTCGATTAATCCAAAATGCTCCGGCAGTACTTTTAACCATTGGCGCATGAAATCATCCCGAATATTTTGTTGTTCGTTCGATATTGAAGGAATATTTTTGGGCCATTTTTGGGTGTTCATATTATTTTTGAAACACTATCCTTCCAACAAAATTGCCCGATATCATCAGGACAAAATCGATTTTATGGATGATTCGGTATTAAGTTACTTCGCTGACGCCATATGTCAAGCTTATGTGAAATTCAGTTCGGTACTTGAGCCAATCGATCAGCGTTATTAAAATTGGACTTGGTGGATTAATTTCAGTGTCCGACCAAAATCACGCAAGCTTGCTTTTACAAAAGTCACCATCTTTTCATATATTGAGCGGCTGACGCCGAATGATCTTTTGAACCAAGGCGTATTCGGAATAAGTCGATAATAATTCGAATATTTCCACGGACTAATTGTAAACGGCTATCGCCATCATCTCGCCAGCGAACCGGAACTTGGCTGATTTTATAATTCTTTAATTTTGCCAGATATAAAATCTCCACATCATACATATACCCGTCAATTTTTTGTTGAGCAAAAAGATCCCTGGCAATCTCTCTTTGAAAAAACTTGAAACCGCATTGTGTATCCTGGATATCCCATAACCCAACCAATATATGCATCAATAAACCAAATCCTTTTGAACCAATTCGCCGGAACCAGGGTTGCTGGCGTTCGATGATTGCCTGGCGTCCAGCGCGTGAACCGATGACAACATCATCTCCTTGTTCCAAAAAAGGTAAAATTTTACTCAGTTCAGTGATTGGGGTCTTGTTGTCAGCATCGGAGAAGCCGATATATGTACCTCGAGCAATTGCTACAGCTGCACGAATACCAAATCCTTTGCCGCATCGCTGGACATGACCGATAACCCGAATGTTGGGAATCTTCAAGCTTAGTTCATTTACAAGTTCACGGGTACCATCGTTTCCATCTGCGGAAACGATAATTTCATATTGGAAACCCCGAGATTCAAAATAGTTAACAGCCTCGAGGATTGTATTGCCAATATAATTAATTTCATTGTAGGCAGGAAGAATTAAGGTGATCAACTTTAATATTTGCCAGTTAATATTAAACCAAATCTATGTTCGACTTGAATAGCATCAGTATTTGAAAAGATGAATATTCATCTAAGGATAGATGTAGGCTGAATCTGGAACAAAAAACTGAGAAGTAAGAATAGGTAAACGACTGTCGGTCGCAAGATTTATTTTACCAACTTGATTTACCATAATATTACCGATTTTATCAGTTTTTAGCTACGGTGAAGGATGAAATCATCTATTTAATGGTCCTGGTTTCAAGTTTTATTGTTGCTCTTGTTCCTGGAAAAAGCGGATTGAGGTTACTCCATCTAATTTGGTTTCGGTTTGTTTTCGGGATCAAAGTTCTGGTAAACTGTAAGCGCTTATACAATTGTTGATTTTGCAATTGGTCAACGTGGATGGTTCTGGCTTTTCGGAATTACCTTCCTTACTACATACTGAAAGATAGGAACTTTTACGCGGGATCTCCAGGATATTTCTTTGCTGGTTTACCTCGTTGAAAGGTCGTCAAAATTGAACCTACCCTATTCACTACGGCAGATCTTATGACTGAGATTCCCAAAATACCCCTTGATCTGAATAGCGCTGATCAGAACACTCTGGTCAAAGAATTAGAAATATCTATTGAGCAGGCCATGCATATCCTGGCCTTGCGGCCATACCAGTCTGTGGACCAACTCAACCAGGTGAGTGGGCTTGACCTGCAGACCCTGGCTCGCATCCGGGCGCTGGTCAGGGTTGAAGTGCAGGAAGAAAAACTAACTTCCGGTGAGATGGAGCTGGAGCCGATTGCCAATGCGGATAACCTGGCGGCAGGTTCAGTAGAATCAACAACTGCGGATGAGACCTTCTCTATTGAAAAAGAAGCGTCTACGGTTTCAGCCAGGATAAAACCCAAATCAGACTGGAAGACCAATTTCCTGCTGGTCCTGATCCTGGTAGCCGGGGCTTACTTTCGCTTCACGGGTGTGAATTGGGACGAAAATCACCACCAACATCCGGATGAGCGTTTTATCACCTCGGTGGCAGAACAAATCCGCGGAGTAAGCGGAATTAGTGCCTATTTTGATACAGCGCGAAGCACGTTAAATCCATTGCGCTTTGGCTCCTATACCTATGGAATGCTGCCCTTGTTCCTGACCCGCCTGGTGGCTGAATGGGTGAATATGGCCAATTATGACCGGATCACCCTGGTGGGAAGAGCCATGTCGGGGTTATTCGATTTGGCCGCCCTGTGGATGCTTTACCTGTTGGGGAAACGACTCTATAACCAACGCGTGGGTCTGCTGGCGGCTGCCCTGGGCGCGGCGGCAGTCCTGCCGATCCAGCTTTCACATTATTTTGCGGTGGATTCATTTTCAACCGTATTTGTGATCTCTACTTTTTATTTTGCCTGGCTGGCGATCCCGTTGGACAGGCCAGAAGAAAAAATACCATACCAGAATTGGCTGTATTTTATTCTCTTTGGTTCAACGGTGGGGCTGGCCGGGGCCTGCAAAGTGAGTGTTGCTCCCGTGTTCGGCATCATCCTCCTGGCAGGAATTGCCAGGTTGATCCTGGGCTATCATAAAACGGGGTTTCGGCCGGCGCTGATTACCATCCTGATTGGGTGGGCCCTGGCAGCCTTTTTTACGGGCTTATTCTTCCGCATATTTCAACCGTATGCCTTTGCCGGACCGGGCTTCTTTGGGCTTGGGCTTAATCAAAGGTGGCTGGAGGTCATTCGCGAAGTGACCGACCAGGTCGCCGGGCGCTCGGAATGGCCCCCGAACCACCAATGGACCAGCCAACCGGTGACTTATGCCTGGACGAACATGGTGATGTGGGGACTCGGGATTCCTCTGGGACTGGCTGGCTGGCTGGGATGGATTTGGGCTGGGTGGCGGATGTGGAAGGGGGACTGGCGCCCGCATTTGTATCCTTTTGCCTGGGTGCTGGTGTATTTTTGCTGGCAAAACGCCCAATTCTGGCGCTATATGCGTTATTTCCTGCCGATTTACCCCTTCATCATATTATTTGCGGCCTGGGCTTTGATTGAAATCTACGATCAGACGCGGGCGAGTCGCGAGAAGCTGCTGCTGAATGGAAAAAACTTGCGCGTCCAGTTCACTGACCTGAGCCGGACCTGGAAAGGCGCAGCCGGGCTGCTGGCGCTGGCCATCGTTTGCCTGGGAACCTACGCATATGCCTACGCCTTTACCCGAATTTACACCCAGCCGATCACAAGGATCGCGGCTTCGCGCTGGATGCTGGAAAATATCGCGGCGCCTTTAAACCTGGAGGTTCAATCTGCTCTGGGGAATAAGTCCTATCCGGTATCGATGGCAAACCAGGGACTGCTCGAACCCGGCGAACCAGGGTCGACGGATATGCGCATCATTCGCAATGGGATTGCTTCTCAAATCAGATCGACGAATATCCGCCAGGTTGGGGTTAATTTCAGCATTCGCCTGAGCCGGGATCCTGAAGGGCGCGATATTATTAGCGAAGGCCAATTGGCGGTCGCGGATGACAGCCCGGTTGAAACAGTGACGATCCGATTTGGGGATGCCAATATCGCCCCAGGTCAAAAGGTGTATGTCCATTACAAGATCACCAACAGCAGCCAGTTATCCCTTTCAGGGGTCGTCCTACGGAATGAAGCCGCAGAAGGGAGAACCTTGCCGGTCGATCTTATTTTGCACAACCAGCCGGCGGGCAGTTTGGAAGGTTCGATTGCTCTGCAACCCGGCGGCGCAATCCGGATCAACTGCCTGGAAATCAAGCACTTCCAACAGGTTTTCGTTCCCAGCCAGAGCACATTAAAGGTTAGCCTGCTCCAGGACGGCGACGAGCAAAATCCACTGGCTGTGGCTGTCGAAAATTTGAATTTTAGCCAAGTGGGGCAGGAGCTCGCGCCGACTTTCCAATTTAATACAGTTCAATTAATCCAGGGAAAAACGTACCAACTCCGCTACCAAATTACGCATGGCGGACCATTACGCCTGGTGGGAGAAGCTTACACGCTTGAAACCTCCTGGGATGACGCTTTACCGCTGAGTGTGGATCAATATGATGCCCTGGGGGGTATTTACAAACCGCTGAACCTGGAGCTGTTTGAGGCGGATACGCCAGAGAAAAGGGAGGCGATGATCCAGACCCTGGCCAAGAGCAACTATATCGTTATCCCCTCCAACCGGGCTTACGATGCCATGCCCAGGCTACCTTTGCGCTATCCGCTGACCTTAAAATATTACCAGGCTCTGTTTGATTGCGCTTGCAGCGGCGATGCCCTCGAAAAGCGAGCCTACAGCCTGGAAGCGCCGTTTAAAAGTCCCCTGGGCTTTGAGCTGGTCAAGACCTTTGAAAACAAGCCAGGCCTGGGGCCTTTCTCGATCTCGGATCAGGCTGCGGATGAATCCTTCACGGTCTACGACCATCCCAAAGTCTTGATCTTTAAGAAATCCAAAGATTTTTCGATTGAGAATGTTAAAACGATTCTCAACAGTGTCGATCTGGAGCAGGTTATTTTCCAGGGGCCGCTGGCCTATACCCGGGCGCCTTTGGCCTTTCAACTGCCGCAGGACCGGCTGGCTGCGCAAACAAGCGGCGGCAGCTGGTCTGAGATGTTTTCCAGGGAGACCTGGGTAAACGCAAATCAAAATTTGGGAGTGCTGGCCTGGTATATCTGCCTGCTGCTGCTGGGTTGGGCGGTTTTCCCGGTGGTGTTCACTGCCTTTGGCGGGCTGCCGGACCGGGGCTACCCGCTGAGCCGGATGGCGGGCCTGATCAGCGTGGCCTGGCTGGCCTGGATGCTGGGCAGCCTGAAAATTTTGCCATTTACCCGGCTGACGATTGGCCTCTGCGCCGGCCTGGCGCTTTCGCTCAATATTGTCCTGGCATATAGCCAACGCCAGGCGCTGGCTGCCTATCTGCGCGCGCAGTGGAAGCACATTTTGGCAACAGAATTGATCTTCCTGGGTCTTTTCCTGTTCAGCTTGTACGTACGCATGGGCAACCCGGATCTATGGCATCCCTGGTTGGGCGGGGAAAAGCCCATGGATTTTGCTTTTTTCAATGCCACCTTGAAAGCGGTTTATTTCCCACCCGAAAACCCCTGGTTTGCGGGCCATTATTTAAATTATTATTACTATGGGTATGTACTCGCTGCCATTCCAACCAAATTGTTAGGGATTTTGCCTTCAATTGCCTATAACCTGATCCTGCCTGCATGGTTTGGAATGGCCGGTAGCGGTGTGTTTTGTGTGGGTTTCAATCTCGTGGCTGGACTTTTTAAATTTCCGGAAAACAATCGACCCATGGCAGAAGGCGAAAATGGGGCGAAGCTCGCGTCTCAGCCAACCTTGTTCAAATCGGTGCAAACCTGGGCGACCCTGGCCGGGATCACTGCGCTGGTGGCGGTCATGTTTCTGGGGAACCTGTACATGCTGCGCGAGTTCTGGAGCTATCTTCCGGAAGCAGCTCCGGATCGTGGGGGTGTAAACGCCGCGAGTAATCCATTGGGGACTTTCCTGGCCGGCGCAACGCAGGTCATCACCGGCCAGGCGCCGCTGCCGGGAGATAAGGGGCGCTGGTATTTCGAAGCCTCGCGCCCGATCCTGCATAACGGCCCGGATACGCCGATTGCTGAATTCCCATATTTCACTTTTTTGTTTGCTGATCTCCACCCGCACTTATTAAGCATGCCGATTTATGGACTGGCCCTGGGCTGGGTGCTGGGGCTGCTGCTATACCCGCTTTCAAAAATGAAAAGACGCGACCAGCTGATTAGTTTGATCCTGGCCGGCCTGATCTTTGGAAGTTTCCGGGCAGCCCATACCTGGGACTTCCCCATTTTCACAGGTATGGGCGTGCTGGTCATTCTCTGGAATACCTGGCAGACGAGAAGTGGCTCGATCAAGCATACACTTGGACAACTGCTGGGGGTTGAATTTGCCTTTATTGGTCTTGGTCTGCTATTCTACCAACCTTTTGCCCAGTGGTTCCGCACAGAATATGCTGCTATTGAGCTTTGGAAAGGCGCGCGCACGCCCCTGCTGGATTATGTTTTTGTCTTTGGTCTGGCGCTGTTTGTCATCCTGACCCTGCTTGGGCGTGATTTGGTTGCTGAGATCAAGCAAGCTTTCCGGTGGACTGCTAACTCCTTCTTGCGGAAAAAAAGGCCATATTTGTTTGTGCTGGCGCTACTGGCCGGGATGGCGGCCATGTGGATATTTGACTACCAGGTGCTGGTCTTGGGCATCCCGCTCCTGCTGGGGATTGGTTATCTCATTTTGATCAAACAAGAGCAAAGCGTATTCCAACGGGTGACCTGGAGCCTGTTTGCAGTTGGCCTGGCGCTGACCATGGCGGTCGAAGTCGTCGTGTTAAAAGGGGATGTCGGGCGCTCAAATACGGTTTTTCGATTGTACAACCAGGCCTGGTTCTTCTTTGGCCTGGCGATCAGCGCAGCGCTGGTTGAAATAGGGCAGCGAATAATAACCTGGCCGAAATGGCTGAAAATTAGCTGGGCGGGAATTTTGGGGATCATCGTGCTCAGCGCGGCCAGCTATGCGCTGGTGGCCACGCCGGCCAAAATGGCCGACCGCTGGCCGGAGATACCGAATCCGCCGGCGAATACACTGGATGGGGCCGCCTACATGCTGGGCGATACGAGCGATCCGAATGTGAAACTGCCGGCAATCTATAACGACGATAATCGCAAAATCAAACTGAGCCAGGATTATGCCGGGATCCAATACATGCAGGAGCAGGTCCTGGGTTCCCCTGTGATCGTCGAGGCAAATACGCAGGAATATCGCTGGGGATCGCGTTATTCTATTTATACTGGCCTGCCGTCGGTCGTCGGCTGGAGTTGGCATGTGCGCCAGCATAATTCACTGCTGGATGGGGCGATCATCGATAAGCGCATCGCCGAGGTGATGGATTTTTATAATACGCAGGATATTTCGAGAGCAATGCAATTCCTGAACAGGTATCAGGTTCAATATATAATTGTGTCCGACCTGGAAAGGGCTTATTATGCGACGGAGGGACTGGCCAAATTCCAGGAAATGATGGATCAGGGCTTGTTGCGGATTGTTTTTGGAGACAATACTCCTAATACGGCCACAATTTTTGATTTTATTGGCAAGAAATAGAGACGCCCCACTTGCTTATGGCGGCAGCTTGGTATTTTATGATTGAACCCAATTATCAAATAGATACCTTCTGAAGGAAAAGGCTTTAAATAAATGACAATATTCTCATCAGGTAGAAAAGGATTTGTCTGGGTGTTACTAGCCGTGATCGCGGGATTTCTTGGCCAATTATTACTGAGTATGGACTATGTGTATTTGGCGATCGTGTTGATAGCGTTTTCAAGCTTATGGTTTATTTTTGTTTTACGCAACCATTCTGGACCGAATATTGTGCTGACTTTAACCCCGCTAATTCCAAAAAACCAAGATGTACTAAGATTCAATTTTTTTCAGTTTTTCTTGCAAGCAAAAAGTGGTATGCAATATCCTACTTTACCGGGGGTCATTCAACATATTTTCCGAGCATCTTTGATATGGATAAGGCAACAACGGTTGTTGGTAGGTGTTCTTGCTCTGGCTGTCGGAGTGGGAGGGCAGTTTTTTTTGTCTCTAGGCCAAATCCAAACCGGCACGATCAGTATCGGGTTGGCAACTTCGCTTTTTATTTTAGCATTTCGGAAGCAACCCGGGTTAGATACAAAATTGACCGCAGATGGCTTGAATCAACAGCCTTCTTTCGATCCAAAATGGTTAGCGCGAGCAAGAATTAGTCTCGGATTGGCGATTTTCTTTGCATGCCTAGCGTTCTGGCTATTTGGAACTTCTATGCCTGCCATTTTTCCCTGGCTTCTCCATTTCGTTAGTATTTTCCTGTTGATCTTATCCAGCTATTGGATGATTATTCCCAGAACATCTGCGGAGATTCAGCAAAATAAAAGTAACAAAACAGACATGCTGAATGGGGCGGAAATCGTACTTTTCGTTGCAATCTTAATACTTGCTGCTTTCATGAGGTTATTTCGTTTTGATCAGATTCCATTTGGTCTCTGGTACGATGAAGCGAATCATGGATTATATGCATTAAAAATATTGAATGAATCTGGTTATTTACCCACTTTTGTTGAAGCGACAAGCCTTCCTGCACATTTTCTTTACCTGATGGCTTTCTTTTTTCGTGTTTTTGGCGTTTCAATTATTTCACTGCGAATTGTCAGTGTTATTTTTGGCTTGTGGACCGTTGTTGCTGCCTTTTTCTTAGGCAAAGTCCTGTTCAACAAGAAGTTCGGGTTAATTCTGGCATTTTTTTTGGCGATTTCGAGGTGGGATGTCAATTGGAGCCGGATTGGGATGCACCCGGTCAGTGTTCCGTTTTTCGAAATAACATCGGTTATTCTTATTTTGCAAGCCTTGCGGAAGCAGCGCCTGGTGGATTACAGCCTGGTGGGATTATCTCTTGGAATGGGCTTATGTTTTTATACCCCATTCCTTTTCTTTCCAGTTGTTATATGTGTTTTTTTGGTGTTTGCATTTTTTATGAAACCTGGTTTATGGCGTTCATCCTGGCGTGGTTGTCTCTTGTTAGTGCTGGGAATTTTTATTGCATCGGTACCCATTTCTCAGTATGCAATTCGTCAACCAGATTCTTTCTTCGAACGGATGAGGCTAATATCTATTTTTAACGGAAAATCTCCGCAAGAGGGCTGGGAAGCTGTTGCCGAGACCACACGCGAACACCTACTCATGTTCAATTATCAAGGTGATAATAATGGACGCCATAATCTTCCTGGGGAACCCATGTTGGATCCCATTACCGGCGCATTAATGGTGCTGGGGGTGGGTCTGAGCTTGTGGCGAATTCGCCAACCGGGATCATTCTTGCTGGTTGCCTGGCTGCTGCTTATGCTTGCGCCGGGTATTTTTTCCCTGGATTTTGAATCCCCGCAGTCTTTAAGAGCAATAGGCAGCTTACCTGCGGCTTATTTGTTGGCTGTGGTACCTATCCATGCTCTATGGCAGGAATGGGAGCAAACCAACGGGAAACGTCCTGCGGTAATTTTTATACTCCCGCTTATTCTTGTCCTGATTGGAGTTGGATATTATAACTACCATGTCTATTTCAATCTTCAGGCACTGGATTCAGATACATGGAGGGTTTTTTCGACCCCGGAAACGATCATTGGCAAGCGGTTGGCTGAATTGGGACCAGAAGTGGACACATATGTCAGTACATTTTATAACAACACGCCGACGATACAATTCCTGGCGCCGGAAATTACCCGATCCCAGCCGTTAGAGACTTATCAGAGCCTGCCGATTCCCAGCGATGGTCAGCGGCCGGTGGTGTTATTTGTCGATGAGGAGCGCAAACAATTTTTCCTGCAGGCGCAACATTACTACCCCAATGCGGACTTTAAGGAATACAAGACCCCGAAAGGCGAGGTTGTCCTGTACCAGGTCACGCTCAAGCCCGCCGATATTGTGGCTGCGCAAGGGATCACGGCCAGCTATTATCGTAACGCAAACTGGTCGGAAGAACCTTTCCTCGTCCGCAAAGAAAAAACCATAGCTATGGATTGGAAAGATGGGCAACCAGCTCAATTTCCTTTTGGGGTGAAATGGCAAGGGGTGCTGTATGCCGAGAAATACGGGTTTTACCAGCTGAGCCTGCACTCTCCGACCCCGGCAGAACTAACCCTGGACGGTAAGCAGATCCAGCTAGTCGGGACAGATGTTCAGACTGCGCAGGTCGAGTTGGCCAGGGGCAGCCATGAATTGGTGATCAAGGCCCAGGGGAAAGAAGGCCGTTTTGAGTTGGACTGGCAGCCGCCCGAGGAAGATTTAGCCCCGGTACCTTATCAAAATCTATTCGTGGCCCCGATCAGCAACAACGGGCTGCTGGGAAAATACTTTGCCAATGGGGATTGGCAGGATCCTCCCGCTTTTACACAGGTTGATCCATGGATCCACTTTTACTTTCATAACCAACCCTTGCCAAGACCCTACACCGTTGAATGGACCGGCAGGATCAATATTAGCGCAGGCGGCCACTACCGCTTTGCTTTAGAGTCGATCGATGAATCAGAATTATTCATTGATGAAGCGAAGGTGGTCAGCGCAAAACCGAATGAGAAACAGGCAGGTGAACTAGACCTGTCACCCGGTTTTCATACACTCCGCCTGCGTTTTGCTGACCGGACGGGATATACGCATATTAATCTGTATTGGACGCCGCCGGACGCTGAAGAGGAAAGCATCCCACAGGAGGCGCTGTTCCTGCCGTAATAAAGGCGCTTTCACAGCGTGTATCATCCGGTCGTTAATATCCGCGCCCAATGCGGGTGTACCGTTTCCACTCGCAATTTCCCCTTGCTGGTCTGAAACACTTCTCCGTTATTTAATAGATCTACCATGGGGGTGCCATCCGCCAGCCCGACAGGCAGATCAAAACTGGCACTTTCAGCCGCGGCATTGACCAGGACGACGACTGTTTCGTTCTGGCACTGACGGGCGAAAGCCAGTTGCTGGTCAGTGACCTGCAGTTGGCTGTAGTCTCCATGGCGCAAGGCGGTTGAACCCTTTCGGATTTGGGCAAGTTTTTGAATGATATCCGGCAGGGCGGGGTGTGGCGCGTTGTCTTGCATCCCGGCCAAGTCAAGCTGTGGCCTGAGCGCGGAGTCATCGTTGTGATTTCTCAGCCCTCTGAGACCCCATTCGCTGCCATAATAAATAGCCGGGATGCCGGGGATACTGAACAACAGGCAGTAGAGTGGGTATAAATGCGCCGGGTTTTGCAGATTGCTGGCGATACGATTGACATCATGGTTGTCGGCGAAATTGTAGAGACCCAAATTGCGGTACAGGCCTGCCGGACCAAACTGACGGTTCAGGCTGTAGGCGATTTCAAAATAATTCTTATCCACATGGCTGGAATAAAGACTCTTATAGCACTCGTAGTTGGTGACGGAATTTAAGCATTGAGGATTAGCCCAATGCGTGTAATCACCATGAACAACCTCGCCCATCAGCCAAAAATCAGGGCGCAACGCGCGACAAAAAGCGGCGAGTTCCTTTTGGAACCCCAGATCCAGGCAGTCAGCCACATCCAGCCGCAAACCATCAATTTGAAAATCAAGGATCCAATGGCGCACGGCGGCGAGCAGGTGCTGGCGGGCATCCGGGTTGTTCAGGTTTAGTTTGACCAGGTCATAGTTGCCATTCCAGCAATCGTAGGTGAAGGGGTCTCCGAACGGACTGCGCTGGCCAAAGTTCAGATTCTGGAACCAGTCGCGGTAGGTTGAATTCTCCCTGTGCTCGAGAACATCGCGAAAGGCCCAAAAATCCCGCCCGACGTGGTTAAAAACGCCATCCAGAACCACGCGGATGCCACTTTCGTGCAGGCTCTGTACCAGGCGCGTCAGCGTTTCGTCGGTTCCCAGGCGCCGGTCAACGTGGTAATAATCGGCGGTGTCATAGCCGTGGGCACTGGATTCAAACAACGGGCCGAGATAGAGCGCATTTACCCCCAGGCTTTGCAAATGCGGGATCCAGGTACGGATTTGGTCCAATCGGGACTGGGGCGCGCAAGAAAAATCGTTGCGTTTGGGCGCCCCGCAAAATCCAAGCGGGTAGATGTGATAAAAAATGGCGTCTTGTGACCAGTGTGACTGCATAAAAAACTCCTTCGGTGTACTTACCGGTTGGTATAGTAAAAGGATAAAAAAACTTCTGTGAGTCTGGTTACGAAAAAATACCGTGCATAAATTGGTGGACAGCTTTTTGGGCCAGTTCATCGTCCAGCGTGGTGAAGCCGTTTAGCCCGAGGGTAATGTAGGTGTTGAGCATGCCCAGGAATGTGGCGGCATAAGCCTGCTGGCGGTCCTTCATGTTGCCATGGTCTTTGGCGGCTTGCAGGAAAAAAATCTCCAGAAGCTGATGTTGCTTTTCGTTGATAGCCACGATTGCCTTGAATGGTTCACTTTCGGCTGCGGCGAAGAACAGGGATAGCTGCAAACGGTAAAATTTTCGGTTTTTCTGGGCGAATTGAAAATAGGTTCTGGCGACTGCCTGCAGACTGGTGGCTACATCCCGCTGGTAGGTGCAGGCCAGTTCCAATGAGCTGAACAATTCTGCGAAATTTTCGTCCAGGAGTGTTCTCAGTAAGCCGCTTTTGCTGCCAAAGTAATGGTAAAGTGTTGGCTTTTTTAATCCCGCGGCATCCGCGACTTCCTGCACGCCAACCGCATCGTATCCACGCGCAGTGAAT